>JAKPMW010000045.1 GCA_029548715.1 Spirochaetota bacterium
GGGTGTGCTCATTTTGATCACGGAATCCGCGGCGCAGCATCACTGGCGGATATGGAATTTGTCAGGGACCAGGCGGCCGGACTGGGGATTCCCTTGCACGCAGCCCGGGGGCAGTTGCAGGAAGCTGCTGACGGGGTTCCCGGGCATAACCTCGAAGCCGAGGCACGCCGTCAGCGCTACCGCTTTCTGTACGCTGTCGCCGAAGCCGAAGGGTACCACTGGATTGCCCTTGGACATACTGCAGACGACCAGGTTGAAACGATTCTCTACAAATTTTTCCGTGGGGCCGCCCTGGCCTCTCTTGCAGGAATGCCTGCGCAGCGGGGCCGGATTGTCCGGCCCCTGCTTGAATGCACACGGGGCGAACTTGAGGCATGGCTGCGCATCCGGGGATACACCTGGCGTGAGGATCAGACAAACCAGGACTGCCGCTACCGACGAAACGCCATTCGGCATGCCATCCTCCCGCTGATCAGCTCATACTTTCCCGATGTCCGCAGGCGGATTCTTGAGACAGGGCGGGATGCGGCCCTGGAAAACAGCGAGCTGGCGCACTCCCTGTCCGCCTGGGGGATCGAGACCCGGGCGGAGGCGGGCGGCGCGGTCTCCTGGCCATGGCGGGCATTGCAGGCCGCCCCCCGTTCACTCGTTCTCAGGTTGCTCTCAGCCAGGCTGGCGGAACAGGCTGACGCCGGCAGTCTGCCCCGGAAGGGCCTGTACCGGATGCTGGAGACCCGCCTCGAGCGGGAGTCGGATGCCGGAGGGACGCTGTATTCCGGCCGTGCGGGTATCCTGATGCTGTACCGTGCCCGACTGTATTGCTATCCGCCCGGGGATGAGGGATATCGGGTGCCAGCGTCTGGCGTGTATCCAGCGGGAGAGGGCAGTCTGGAATATCCCTGGGGCCGGATTCTGGTCAGCCAGATGCCTCTGCCGCCTGGCGCAGGGCGAAATTTCTTTCAGGAGCAGGCAGGGCAGGGTATATTTTGGATTAATCGGGCCGCATGCACGGATCAGTCGGTGCTCAGGGCCGTCAGGCCGGCGGATGTACTCCGTCTTTCCGGTGACAAGGGGCGTCTTGTAGCGGATCTTCTCTCCGGATCCGGGGTCCCGCTTCCCTGGAGAGCGAGTGTGCTGGTGCTGGCGACGGATTCAGGCTGTGACGCGGTTTTTGTGCCGGCGCTCCCGCGCCTGGGCCGCATCGGTACTGCAGCCTGTGTCACGCCGGAGACCGGGCTGGCGCTGCGCTTTGAGATTGTCCCGCGCAGGACTGATGCGAAGGAGCCATGATGAGCAAGTACGATATAGCCTGGCAGGTTATGATCTCCGAGGAAGAGATCCAGAAGCGGACACGCGAACTGGCTCAGGCGGTAGACAGGGACTATGTGGGACAGGATATCGTTCTTGTCTGCAACCTCAAGGGGGCCTTTGTTTTTCTGGCGGATTTTTGCCGTGAGCTGACGACCCTGCATGAGGTGGATTTTATTGCCACTTCGAGCTACAAGGGCACAACGGCATCCAGCGGAGTTGTCCGGATCGTCAAGGATCTCAAGGCGGATATTGATGGACGGCATGTGCTGATTGTTGAGGACATCATTGACAGCGGCCTGACGCTGGACTATGTCTGCCGCTACCTGCGTCTGCACAATCCGGCCAGTATCAGGATCGTTACCCTGCTTGACAAGAAAGAGGCCCGCAAGGTCGAGATCGAGGCCGACTATGTCGGTTTCGAGATTCCGGACAAATTTGTTCTCGGGTATGGTCTTGATTTTTTTGAACATTATCGAAACCTTAAATTCATCGCCGAGTACAAGGGACCGGAATGAATCTCGGGCGGGATACCGGGTGTTGTTTTCATACAATCAGAGATGGAGTTGAATACGTGAAACGTGGATACACAATGTCCCCAGCCGACAACGATGAGGGCGGAGGGAATGGAGAAAAGCCAAGGCGCAACGTGCCCATGCCGCCGCAGCGGGATCCGCGGCAAAACAGGAATGTGCTGTTTTTCCTGTTTGCAGCCATGTTGCTGATGACGTTTTTCTTGCTGCTGGGAGAAACCCCCCAGAGTGGCAAAAGCATTCCCTACAGCGAGTTTGTTACCAGACTGACAAATGGCGAGATCAAAAAAGTAAAGATCATCGACAGGGATATCGAGATCCTCGAGCCGGGCGACAAGGGACGGACCCGGGTAGCCAATACCTCTTTCATCCCCTATATTGACGACAAGCTGATGGATCTCTTGCGGACGCACAAGGTCGAGGTCCGGGGCGAGGAGAAGTCGGGCAATTCCTTCCTTTCGATCCTGCTCAACCTCCTGCCCTGGGTTGTGCTGATCTTCTTCGTCTGGTTTATCATGATGCGCCAGATCCAAGGGAGCAACAACAAGGCCATGTCTTTCGGAAAAAGCCGGGCCAAGCTGATTCAGGGAAACCAGAAGAAGGTGACCTTTGCCGATGTGGCAGGTGTGGTTGAAGCCAAGCAGGAGCTGGCCGAGGTTGTCGATTTTCTTGTTGATGCTGCAAAGTATCGCAAGCTGGGGGCAAGAATTCCCAAGGGCGTTCTCCTGGTTGGCCCTCCGGGAACAGGCAAGACCCTGCTGGCCAGGGCGGTTGCCGGCGAAGCCAATGTTCCCTTTTACAGCATCAGTGGTTCGGACTTCGTCGAGATGTTTGTCGGTGTCGGGGCTTCGCGGGTGCGTGACCTGTTTGAACAGGGCAAGAAAAAGGCTCCCTGCATTCTCTTTATTGACGAGCTGGACGCGGTCGGACGGGCACGTGGTGCCGGATATGGCGGCGGGCACGACGAGCGGGAACAGACCCTCAACCAGATGCTGGTCGAGATGGATGGTTTCGAAGCCAATGACGGACTGATCGTGCTGGCTGCGACCAACCGTCCGGATGTGCTCGATCCTGCCCTGCTCAGGCCTGGCCGCTTTGACCGGCAGGTCGTTGTGGACGCGCCCGATGTCAGGGGACGGGAGGAGATTTTGCGGGTGCATACCCGAGATGTTCCGCTCTCTTCGGATGTCGAACTCGAAATCCTTGCCCGCGGGACGCCAGGCTTTACCGGTGCGGACCTTGAAAACATGATCAACGAGGCAGCCCTCCTGGCCGCCAGAAAAAACAAGCAGCGGATCGGGCGGGATGAGCTTGACGAGGCCAAGGACAAGGTCTTGATGGGTCCCGAGCGGCGCAGCCTGGTCATCTCCGATCTCGAAAAGGCCAATACCGCCTGGCATGAGGCCGGGCATGCCCTGCTCGGGTATCTCCTTCCCCATACCGACCCAATCCACAAGGTGACCATCATCCCGCGTGGCCGGGCGCTCGGTCTGACCCAGTCCCTGCCCATCGACGAGCGGAGGACGTACACCCGCGAGTACCTGCTCAGCCAGATCACCCTCCTGATGGGGGGACGGGTGGCCGAGGAGATCTACGAACCGGGGAATATCACGACCGGTGCGGCCAATGATATCGAGCGGGCGACACAGCTTGCCCGTTCGATGGTCTGCGAGTGGGGAATGAGCCCGCGTCTTGGGCCGCTTTCGTATGGTCAAAAGGAGATGCCGATTTTTATTGGCAAGGAGATTTCGCGCCACAAGGACTACAGTGAGAAGCTGGCCGAAGCGATTGACCTCGAGATCAAGACGCTTGTCGAAGGCTGTCACGATCAGGCAAAAAATCTGCTGGCCAGGCACAGCAAGGGGCTGGCTGCGATTGCAAACGGTCTCCTGCAAAAAGAGGTTCTGGACAGCAAGGATCTTGAGACGATCATGAAAGCTCACGGGATCGAGAAGATGTCCAGGCCTGCCAAAAAAGCAGCCTCTCCGGTCAAAAAGAAGACGGCCAGAAAGGCCTGAGGGAGTTGTATCAGGTACACCTGAAAAGGGCTGCCCCGGCTGTGTGTGGGGCGGCTCTTTTGCGATACAATACATGACAGGTAACGCGACACAGAGGAGAGGGTGCCATGAAACATGGAATCAAGGCTTCAGTATCGGGAATTCGGGGTGTGCTGGGTGAATCCCTCACACCCCCCGTGGTGCTGGGGTATGTCAATGCATATGCAGACTGGCTTGGCAAGGGGACGGTTGCCCTGGGGCGGGATACGCGGGCGCACGGACCGGCTGTTCAGGGTTTTGTCGAGAGCGTCCTGATGGCATGCGGAATCAATGTTATCGATCTGGGGGTGGTGCCGACGCCAACCCTGCTTCATTTTGTCAGGGAAAACGGACTCGAGGGAGGGGTGGTCGTTACCGCCAGCCACAATCCGATCGAGTGGAACGCCCTCAAGCTGGTAAAAAAAGGCGGGCTCTTTCTCGACCAGCAGGACTTCGAGGAGATGAGCAGGCGGTTTTCGGATGAGGCCCCTGCCGGACTCTACAAGACCGCCGGCAAGATCGGAAAAAAGATTCAGGATGAGACCGCTGTGGCCCGGCATATCGAGACCTTTGTTCAGAAATGCAATATTCAGAATATTCGCCTGCGCAAATTCAGGATCGCGGTGGATCCGGGGAATGGCGCCGGGTCCAGGATGGACAGGGAATTTCTCGTCAGGATGGGCTGCAGCGTGCACATGGTCCACGGCGAGATGACCGGAGGGTTTTCGCGGCCACCCGAGCCCAGGCCGGATGCACTGACTGACCTTTCGGCTCTCGTTGTCCGTGAACACTGCCAGATGGGATTTGCCCAGGACCCGGATGCAGACCGCCTGTGTGTGGTGGACGAACTGGGGAATGCCCTCTCCGAGGAGATGACGCTTGCGCTTTCGGTCTGGTCATGGCTTTTGCCCAGAAGCCGCAAGGACGAGACCGAGCGCAGCGAGATGGACAAGGCACCCATCGTGGCCAATGTTTCCACCTCCCGCATGGTATCCGATCTTGCCAGATACTATGGCCATCCCTTTGTCATGGCCAGGGTCGGGGAGGCCAATGTCCTGCAGGCCATGTCTGCCGCAGGGGCCGTCATCGGGGGTGAGGGGAACGGGGGGGTGATCTACCCCGTCATCAATGCCTGCCGGGATTCCTTTGTCGGGATGTTTTTGATCATGGATCTCGTTACCACACTGCGTGAGCCTCTTTCGAAGATTGTCGGGATGTTCCATGACAGGATCGCTCCCCGCTATGCCATGCTCAAGGACAAGATACCGGTTTCGGGTGATCTGGCGGCTGGCATACGCAAAATGAGGGAGCTGTTTGCAAAGGGAGGCCGGGAGATCCGGGAGACCGATATTGACGGATTGCGGATTGATCTTGATGACGGGTGGGTGCATTTGCGGGAGTCAAACACCGAGCCGATTGTGCGTGTGATTGCCGAAGCACAGACGCCCGCAAGGGCCAGGGAGCTGGTTGCGCTTGCAAAGAGTGCCCTTGGCTGAGGGGCGTCCGGGCAGGCGTGTGGCCTGGTTGGCTCAGCAGGGTCGACCGGGTCTGCCCGGTTTCCGGTCCGCCTGCGTCATTCAGGGAAGTTGTGCAATGGGCAGGCGGAACCAGCCGCTACCTGCGAACAATGACCCGGGTTGTGCGCCGAGAATCGCCGGCCCGGACGTGGATCAGGTAGAGCCCCGGGTTGACAGGCGAGCCGCCCGACGTCCCGTCCCAGAAAAATTCGTGGGTCCCGGCCGCCAGTCTCCGGTTGACGAGGGTTGCCAGGCGCTCACCGTGGATGGCGAGTACCTGGACGATTGCCTGTTCGTCGCGCTCGAGCCTGATGACGATCCGCGCCCGGTCGTCCCTGGCGCGGAAGACAGTGTTCCAGACCGAGATTGTCCCGCTTGACAGGGCATCGGCCGTTCGGACGGCAATTCCCCGCGCAAGCGCATCTCCCAGACTGGTAAAATCGTTGGCACTGGCGGTCTCGTTGACGTCCAGCGCGACAACCGAAAGCCGCGCCCGTCCCGGCATCCCGCTTGAGCCCAGATCGGCCGGCCGAAGGGTGGCCTGCGGCCGGGTGTACAGGGTTGGGAGAAGGTATACGACCCCCGAATCTTCATCTGCGATCCGGATCCGGTATCCCTTGAGCGGAATCCCGCCGAGAGGCTGCCAGCTGACATCCCATGAGCCGGGGGAGGTGATGACACGGACACCGGAGGGCGCGGGCAGGGCGTTTGTGTACCAGTCCGGCTTCGCCGGAGGGAGAACCAGTCCTGGTGACCAGAGGCCTGCCGAGTCCCGGCTCCAGAGGTGAATTGTGTAGCTCTCGAGCGGATTGAGCGCACCGGCTTCAACAACCTGACTGCTCCCGGCCGGCAGTGAGGGTGCATCCAGAACCATTCCGGCAGCCGTATCAAGCGGCCCTGTCGGGGATGTACCAGTCGAGAGAATCGCCCTGAAAGAGGCCAGGTCCGGTGTAGCGGGAACAGTCCAGCGCAGGAGCAAGCGGCCATACCCGCGGACTGCCTCCGGGCTGGATGGATCGGGCGGGGGACGTGTGTCCTGGACCAGGATACCGGCCGGACTCTCTACGGGAGGTGAGGCGAGCACAACTGCCGAAACAATACCGGAGACGTGAAAGAGATCGGCCGGGAGCTGG
>JAKPMW010000050.1 GCA_029548715.1 Spirochaetota bacterium
CCCGCGAGGTGTTTACGGGAAACGTGGCCCTTGTCCGTGCCGGTGCGCTCCCGCTGGCCTGGCCCCTGCCGCAGGCCTTTGTGCAGGCACTCCCCGCCTGGATTGCCGATGCACGAATGCACTGGCTCACCCCCGCACAGCCCGGGTTGTGGTGAGGGGGGTGCCTGTATACACACCAATGTGGGGAATTGCAGTTGCTTAAAAAAGAGGCAATTGTGTAATCCGGGATTACACCAAAAACAACATAGATAAAAACACATGCAAAAAACACCAGTAAAATTGATGTTTTTTCGCAAAAAACTTCAAATTCTCAAAAATGAGCTGCCTAAAATTTAGGCAGTTGTATAATATCCCTGCGGGATCTTCGCCGGGATTACGTGTGTGCCTGTTTTAGACTCCGGGACGCCCTCGGCTGAGCCCGCATCATTTCGCGCCCGAGTATTTTTCGAGCATTGTGACGGCTTCCTGGGCGATGGTGATGGCCGTTTTCTCCCTGGTGTGGTAGCCCGAGGTGCGCGTCGTGTGCTGGCGGATGATGGCCACCTCGACGTTGCCCTTTTCACTCCACTCCTTGATGATGCCCGAGGGTGGCCCGTATTCGCCATAGATGCCACGCAGTTTCAGTCCCGGCTTGGCGACCATGACCGCATAGATGTACGGGTATGGTGTGCCCTGGACATGATTGAGGACGCACTGGATGGTGGCACCGAGTGAGCCCTCGGCCGGTGTCTTGCGTTCGACCCGGATCTTGACATCGGTCGGGATCCGCTTTTCGGGGAGACCCTTCATGCAGAGATGGATCGTGATGTCGTGCTCCGGCCAGGTTGAGGTGAGGGACTCGTAGACGGGGAGGAGGGCCTTGGACTTGACCACGATTTCCGGTTTGCCTTGTCCGCGGCGGATTCCGGTCAGCCAGTGTGGGAGGATCAGGACGGCCGCGTCGAGGAGCAGGATCTCGGCCAGGGCCTCGGGAAAGGAGCCCCCGACGAAGACCAGGAGGGCCAGGACGGCCAGCCCCAGTGTGGCGCAGCCCAGCCAGTTGCTGACATCAAGGGCACTCCGGTCCCAGCGCCGGGCTTGCTTGGCGAGGTCACGCATCCGGGTCAGGGTGTCGCTGCCTGCGGGTTCCCAGGTGGTTGTCGGATCATACTCGACCAGCTTGATCCGGCTGTCGTAGCCCTTGGCCGTCAAAAAGAGGGTCCCCGCGAGGAGGAGGAGCGCACCGATGAGCTCATCCAGGAGGAGAGCCTGGATGGCAATTCCGGCAGCGATCAGGATGGCGGCGAGCGCAAGATGCCAGCGCACGCCCAGCCGGGGGAGGATGTGAAAGACGACAAGATCCTGCTGGTTGGTTTGAGGGGTGTTCATGGGGTGACCTCCGCCGGTTGGGGCAGTTCGGAATGGCCGAAGTGGTTGAAATAGATGGGGCAGGCGCCGTGACAGGCGGCAAAGTGTTGGCAGGTACGGCACCCGGGGGGAGCCAGGTCCTTGGCCCGGATGGCGGCCGCCTGTCGTGAGTCCCAGACGGCCGAAAAGCCTTTTTCGAGGATGGAATCAAGCGTCCCCGCCCAGGATGAGCAGGGCGCCAGCCTCCCGTCGGCCGCGATGGAGAGCAGGCCGTCACAGGCCGAACAGCCCTTGTTGCCGAGACCGTGTGCGATCGGGTTGAAGAGGCACAAGGGTGTTGGTGAGTACCAGAAAAATTCGACGCCGGTGGCCCGGGCGGCCTGCTGGACCCCGAGGACGATTGATCCGATTTGTGTATAGCGAATTGCGAGATCGGGCGAGGCCGGGGCATCGCCGGTGGGGATGAGCATGTTCATGCTGAGCCGGGCGAGGCCAAGAGAGCGGGCAAAGGCCGGCATCTCGTGGGCGACTGGCGCGTTGGCTGCGGTCAGGGTGGTGTGCATGTGGGCCAGGATCCCGGCCTCGCGCAGGGCCGCGAGTCCGGCAACCGATGCCGCAAAGGAGCCGGCGATCGTTGTGAGCGCCTCGTGTGTGGTTGCATCCGGACCCTCGATGCTGACCTGGGCCGAGTCAAGGCCTGCGGCTGCGAGTTCGCGGGCCAGTGCCGGGGTGATCAGGGTCCCGTTGGTGATCAGGTTAACCCGCATATCGAATTGTTTGGCGTGTCTGACCAGGGCCGGAAGAGCGGGATTGGTTGTCGGCTCCCCTCCGGTAAAACTGATGGAAGGAACACGCGCATCCCGGGCGATGATCTCGATGATGCGCATGTACTGGCGTCTCGCAAGCTGTTTGCGCGCGATGCGGGCCGTTGTTCCCGCGCACCCCGCATAGCAAAACCGGCAGGCCAGGTTGCAGCCGTCGGCGATGGCCAGCTCGGAGAGAATCGGCAGGTGCGTGAAATTGATGGCCAGCGGTTCGTGGATCGTGGCCAGCTCCTGACAGGGCAAGAGCGTCCCTTCGAGGTGCTGGCGGATGTTCACCAAAAAAGCCGTCATCTCGGCGATGCGCTCGCGCGATCCAAGCGACGCCAGCAGGGTGCGGACGGGCATGCCGCTGGTCAGCAGGGAGAGAGCGCGCGCGCCGGTCTTTGTCAATTTGACTGCCTGATTGGGCCGTTTGATGAGGAGGTTGTCCTCTTCGCGGATAAAGATCCAGGGCTTGATCCGGGCAAAGTACTCGTCTGCCCAGGCAAGGAGGTCAGGGGGAACAGCCTCGGGCCGGGTGATGTGCGCCTCGTCCGCCTGAGTGGCCGTTGTGCGTGTGCCGGCCATCAGTGGGAGCCTCCGCTGACACAGGCTGAATGGCAGGCCGAGTGGCACGCCGAATGACAGGCGGAGTGGCATGCCGAGTGGCAGGCCGAATGACACGCCGAGTGACAGGCGGCATGACAGGCCGAGTGGCAGAAGGAGAGATCGCTGGCCAGGGAGGCGTCGGTGGCGGCGTTGACCATGTTTTCGGCATTGAGCTGGATGTCATTTTCGAGGGCAAACGGTTCGCTGACGGCTGTGGTCTCAAGATGTTCGGCCAGCGCCTGATCGGGGAGGACCTCTGGTGATTCGGGACTTTCGCCGTCATCCGCATCTCCGTCAAGCCCTTCGTCATCGGCCCAGTCAGATTCGTCCTCCCAGTCGCCATCGTGTTCATCCTGCCAGGTGCGGATCCTGTTCCAGAGGAACCAGCGATTGGCCAGCGGGAGCATCCCGTCGTGTTCGCTGGCAGCACGCGGGCCTGAGGACTGTTCCTCCTGCGCAGTACCGATATAGGGCTTGAGGGTCTTGTCGATCCTGGCCTCGTACCAGGCGCGGGTGGCCTCGACATCGGCATCCCAGGCCTTTTCGCGGATGGCACGCACGACATCACCGGCCAGACCGTCCAGCTCGGTTTGCGAGAGCTCGCCGTCATCGACAAAGGCGTTGAAGAGCGTGGCCCCGTGCGGATCACCGGCTGGGGCACAGGTCAGGGGTTTGACCTTGAGAGGGGATTCGGAGAGGATGCGCAGGCGGCCATCCGCCTGCCAGGCTGCGAGCAGGGCGCTGATGATCCGTTTGACCGGTATCCCGAGATAAAAGGCGGCCTCAATCGGGGTCAGGTCCTTGGCAATCTTGCCTTTTTTGGTCAGGTCGGAGACAACCAGGCGGGGACTGGTCCACTCGATGTCCTGCCAGAGGATGTCCTTGAGACCGCGTCGTGCCGCAAGCAAAGAACGCCACTTGGCCCAGGCCAGGAGAAAGCTGAGCAGGGCCAAAAGTCCGGCCCCGATCAAAAATTCGGGTGACCTGTAGAGGCTTGAAAAGTACTCGCTGATATCGCTGGCTGGTTGCTGCCGGCTCGCGGTGCCCTGATCCTGCGTTGCTGTTTCGTCAGGCTCCCGCTCGCCATCAGCCAGGGCCTTGAGCGCAGGGAACCACTCGAGGGGGAGATAGAGCTGGACGCGCATGTGATAGCGGTTGCCCGGCTTGTTTTTGTGGAAGAGAATGGCGAGGCGACCCTTGTCATCCCGGCGATAGTCGATCAGGTATTGTTTGTTGACCCAGGGTTCGGTCAGGACGAGGCGGTTGTTTGAGACGTACGCGGGGATATTGGGAACACCGGGCAGGACGTGTGGTGTGTGCAGGGTCAGGGTATAGTGGTCCATCGAGCCGGCCTCGTCCCATTGTGTGGGGGCCCAGTTGAAGACGGCCAGTGTGCGTCCATCCGCAGTTGTGGTGGACGCAAGGTACCCGGCCGATGAAAAATCGGTGCGAAAGAAAAACATGTAGGTGACATGACCCTGTGACACGCCCTGCCCGTTGGCAAGGATGATATCCCAGCGGTTGTCGGCCAGACGGGTGGTTTCGAGCCCGTAGCGTCGTCCACCGGCGTCGAGGGCGTATGACTGGGCGGTAAACATGCGCTCGATTGTCAGGCGGTCCTGGCCTCCAAAGTAAAACCCGTGCAGCTCGCCCGAGAGAACACGATAGCGGACAGTGTAGGCGACATCAGCCTTGCCCGTCTCTTCCAGAAAGACCCGTGTCTCGCAAAAATCCACGGTCCCTTTGCCGGCCATCAGGCAGGTGGTGGCCGAAAGAAGTATCAGGACAGCAATACGGCATGCACGGATCATAGGACGATTCTCCCCGCTGGACTCGAGGGAGAGTATAGCACGATTTGGGGTGCTACATTGAATACACAAAACTGACCTGGTGGATAAAGCGGTCGCTCTTTGACTCGATTACCCTGTGATCGTAAAAGCGGACCGAGCCGACGATGGAAAGAGCCTTGGTCAGACGGTAGGCGAGGGTGAATTCGTAGTCATACCAGTGGTCGAGTCTGCTGCGGAAGGGTTCGGAGAGAACAAAGACACCACCCAGGCGGATATCCTTGACGACCTCCATTTCTCCCTTGATACGCGAACGCCACCAAAAGACAAGATCCGGAAGTCCGGTTGAAAACTCGTGTGTGATGTCAATCCCGCTTTCGATCCGCAGGATAAAGCGGTCTGTGCTTACGAGATTGAAGTTGCAGCCGCTGCCCCACTGGATGCGGGCAGCGGTATGCCCCTTGCCATCCGGGAACCCATCGTAGAGTTCGTTGACAAGGATGACGTAGGGATGGACACGGGGCCCGGTCAGGCTGACAAAACTGTATTTCCCCAGCAGTGAAAACGTGTCAAAGACCTCGATGTTGTCAAACCTGAGCCGGGTGAAGAGGTTGTCCTCCCCCGCCTTCCAGGAGAGGCCGAGGTTCATGTTGTAGTAAAACCCCCAGTTGTCCTTTTTCAGGCTTCCGCTCAGGGACAGCCTGTCCAGGAAAAATTCAGGCCGGGTGTTTGTGGTGGTGCTGTTTGTCGACGGTTTGCCCGGCGCCTCGGGAAGGGGCTTGCCCGGGTTTGCGGCCTGGGCTGCAAGGGTGGCTGGCAGCAGCAGGATAAGCCATGTCAGGACCAGACGCAGCATTGTCAGTCCCTGAACATCTCTTCCCGTGAGGTCCGTGTCAGTGTCCGGGGTTTGTGGGTTTCGACCCATGCGGAGAGGGCAACGGGTGCAATCCAGGCCGTGTTGGTGCTCCAGCGGACGAAGAGCCAGTCGTGCGGTGTTTCACGGAGCCTGTCGGGGCCGGGGTACCATCCCCGTGTGAGGACTTCGTCCGTGCAGTGCCTGGCGGCTTGGTTGTTGGTGACCCGGATGTGCGTTGGATGGTACCCGTCATCGCCCCAGAGATGCTTTCGCGTGAAAAATTCCCAGGCTTGATCCCCCTGCTGGACGAAACTGAAAACATCGGGAACAGCCTTGCCGTTGACCAGGAGGTATCCATGGCGGGATTCGGAGCGGGTCCCTTTGCGTGAGTAGTCCGTACGGTGTTCGAGAGTGACGGCTCCCGCACAGGCCGCAAACAGTGAAAGCAGGGTGACAAAAGCGATCATGATCTTCATGGCGCATCCTCCTCCGGAATGGTGGCATGGTTAATAGTACACAGTCTTGCCCCCGGTGGCACTCCCGCGGACGGGTCATGCAAAAAGTATATTTGAAAGAATTTAATCCGGGATTGTTTCAGCAGGCACGACCGTCGTATCCGCCTGTCACTGATGTTGTCCATCTGCACCCGTCGTGGACGGGGCTTTTGCACCTCAGGGGTGATCCGGTCGCCAGGGGCGAAAGCCGTGGACAAGGTAGCTGGTGATCAGGTTGTTGCCGGACAGGCTGATCTCCTTCATGCGGGTATTCCCGGCGTAGATGATCCAGTGGGCCGAAAAGCGTTCGCCCGGGGGGGTGCCCTGGAACCAGCGCAGATAGCGGCCCTGCATGAGGATTTCATGAAAGCGCATGAACCGCCCGCTTGCCTCGGCGTAGGCCAGCTCACTTCCTTCTTCAGGGTCGCGGATGAACCAGCGGGCCGTCACTCCTGCCGGAGTCTGGCTGACCCGCACGATGAATTCGGGGTTTGAATCGATTCCATAATACCACTGACCGCTGATATCAGGTGACCGCTCAAGCGGCCGGATCTCTTCGTTGTCGGCAGCGGCCGGCTGGGCGGCGAGGAGGCAGGCAAACAGGCAAGGAACGAACAGTTTCATATGGTTTACTTATCGGAGCAGGACATGAGAATTTTCTCTTGTTTTTGCAGTGGTGTCAGTATTTTACAGTCATGGGCGCCTTCAGGCGTCCGCTCTTGTCACCCAAGAGCCATGGAGGTGGTAGATGTCCATGCGCGTCAAAGTGCTTCGGGTTATATCCGGTTTTTTACTCGCGCTTGTTCCTGTCGCGGGTTTTTCCCAGACTCCCGTGACGAATGCTGCAGCCCGGTCGGTCGTCGTTCGTGCGACGAATGCCAGGGCCGGGACCACGACAAATCAGGCCGCAGCCCTTGAAGCAAGGGTAAGGATGCTTGAGGCAGAGGTTGCCAAGCTTTGGCGCTATGCTGCCTGGCTCAAGACCCAGATCCCGGGGGAGCAGGTTATCACGACGATTGCCGACCGACGGGCGAGCATGCAGGTCAACAGGTATCTTGGCGGAAAGGGCGATGATCCGACGCGGATGCCGTTTGCTTCGGCAGAGGGTGGAGTCAGTCTGGCCCATATTGTTGTCGGGCTTGACCGGGTGGCCGAGCCGATGACCGCCTCCGGCCTGCGCGTGGCGATTGCCGCCCGTGGCCCCAAAAAAACCGGGAATGCCCTTGTGACGGTGTATGCCCTTCCCCAGGGGGACCCGGTCCTGCGGCCCGCCTGGCTTGTGCATGCCGACGGGAATGTTCCCTATCTTGATGGAGTCGTTCAGTCACATTTTGTCTGGAAGGGACATTTCGCCGACGGGAAAAAGGCCGCAGCGGGCAAATACCGGATTTTTGTCCGGGTAATCGCCAACGAAGCTAACGGAAGCCGTATTGGTGGTGCCATGCGCTGGTGGGGTGGCACCGATACGGCCAGCGGTGTTGTCGAGATACGGTAGTGGTACCCAGGGTTGTCTAACGCCCTGCTGTAATCAGGATAAGGAAGCAGATACAATGAACATCACAGAAGTCATCAGCGAGGAGTACATCTGTCCAGCCCTGGTCAGTGAGGACAAGGACGAGCTTTTTGCCGAGCTTGTCGAAGTCCTTGTCAGAGCCAGGCCCGGGCTTGATCGGGATTCGATCCTCAAGGCCATCAGGGAGCGTGAGGTCAAGATGTCGACCGGCATCGGGAAGGGGATCGCCATTCCTCATGGAAAGACCAATGTTGTTGATGACCTGTGTGGTGTCATCGGGATTTCCCGCAAGGGTGTTGAATATGACGCACTTGATGGTGAGCCGGTGCATGTGGTATTCATGCTGCTTGCTCCAATGACCAGTGCGGGCCGGCATATCAAGGCGCTGCAGAAGATCGCCAATCTCATGAAGGACAGGGGCTGCTACCAGCGGCTCTGTGATGCCAAATCAGCGGCCGAGGTCTGGCAGATCATCCGCGCTGACGAAGAGCGGATGGCCGAAGCGGGAGACTGACGGTGCAGGAAATCGTTCAGCGCATGCTCGAAGTCGAGCGGGAAGCTGCAGCCCGCATTGCTGGCGCGGAAGCCGAAGCGGCAAAAGTGCTTGAGGATGCGCGAAGCGGGGCCGAGCGACTCTTGGCAGAATCCAGGCAGCAGGCGCTTGCCGAAGCCCGGGCCCTGATCGAGGGTGCGCGAGAGGAAGCCGGTCGTGAGCGCACCGAAAAGGTCGAGCAGGCCATGCAGTCCCTTGAGGCTCGCCTTGCTGTCATCGATGGTCAGCGGGAGACCGTGGTTCAGTCCATGGCCAGTGTTCTCCTGGACGGCGCCGCAGGGGATTGACACAACCGGTTCGGGCCTGCTGGTGTTACCGTGGCAGGATGGTTTGCAGCCAGCGGTCAACCGCTCCCAGTATCCCGGACATGGTTGCGGCGGGGCCGGCCGGGCTGCGCAGGGAGTGGTCCCCCCCTTCAACATGATGCAGACTGATATGCCGCTGTGCCCGGACGATTTCGCGAACCAGGGACTGATTGGCGAATGCGTCCCTTGTCCCCTGGATCAGCAAAACCGGGTGCGTGTATTGCTCCAGCAAACAGGCGGCAGCCGTTCCGGCGTGACCTGGTGGATGGAGCGGAAATCCGCAGAGGACAGCGCCCGCAGATTTTTCGGGGGATGTGCGGAGGGCGATTTTTGCGCCCAGGGATTTCCCCCCTGCGATGACGGGGACGCCGGGCAATACTCTGCGTGCTTCTGCCATTGCAGCGAGGTACGCCTCGACAAGGACGGGGTCGCTGTTGGGTGTTTTCTTTCCGTCTGAGACAAAAGGAAAATCAAAACGCAGCACGGCAAGGCCGATTTTTGGCAGTTCATCCGCGAGATCCCGCACAAGCGGGGTTTCCTGCCCGGCCGCGGATGACCCATGTGCCAGTACCATGATGGCGCGGGGCGGATCCTTTGGGAGATGAAGAAATCCGGGCAGGGGCCGGTTCCGAAAGGGTATCGGGCAGTGCTTCATACGGAGAATCTATTGATTTCAGGGGAGCTATCAAGTATATTCTTCGACGGAGAGGTGCGAGAGTGGTTGAATCGGCCGGTCTCGAAAACCGTGAGTCCGCAAGGGCACGGGGGTTCGAATCCCCCCCTCTCCGCAGTGCTGTATCGTTGGAAAGGTGACCGAGTGGCCGAAGGTGCTTGCTTGGAAAGCAAGTGTAGGGCAACCTACCGGGGGTTCGAATCCCCCCCTTTCCGAACTTCTCCCCGGAAGAGAGCGGTTCCCTCGCCTGCGCGCGTGTGAGCACTCGTCCATAGAGCGTTTTTGCTGCGCCGTAGTCCAGGTCCTGTTCAATCGGACCCAGCCCGAACCCGTCAGGTCCGGAAGGAAGCAGCGGTAGGTTGGTGCTGATGTGTAGCAGTCAACCTGGACTATGGGGCCGCAAAAGGGCGGATCGTACGAGGAGGGGCATGTGCAGCAGACCGGCTTCAGGGCTACGGCCCTGCGTTATCGACCCCAGACTTTTGCCGGGCTGATCGGCCAGGAGCATGTTTCACAGACCCTGATCAATGCGATCAAAAGCGGTCGGGTGGCTCACAGCTATCTGTTTTCCGGTCCGCGGGGGGTTGGAAAAACCTCGGCCGCCCGTATTCTTGCAAAATCACTGAACTGCGAGCATGGCCCGACCGATTCCCCCTGCGGGGTCTGCACAAATTGCGTTGAAATTGCCGAAAGCCGTTCGCTCGACGTATACGAGATCGACGGTGCGTCCAATCGTGGTATCGAACAGATCCGTGATCTGAGGGAGAGTGTACGCTTTACCCCTGCCCGCAGCCGCTACAAGATCTACATCATAGACGAAGTACACATGCTGACCAACGAGGCCTTCAATGCCCTCTTGAAGACGCTCGAAGAGCCGCCGCCCTACATCGTCTTCATTTTTGCGACAACCGAAGCCGCCAAGGTCAAGATCACCATCCGTTCGCGCTGCCAGCATTACCGGTTCAAGCGCATTCAGACGCGCGAGATCCAGGCCAGGCTGCGCGCTGTTTGTGACGCTGACGGGATTCCGGCCGAAGACGAGGCGCTCTTTCTCATTGCGCGTGCTGCTGACGGTTCGATGCGTGATTCGCAATCCCTGTTTGACCAGGTTGCCAGCTATGCCCTGGACGGGATCACGGCGGCCCATGCCCGTGAGATTATTGGTTCAATTGACACGGCCGCCTATTTTGACTTTTTGACCTTTTTGCTTGAGCGGGACAGCGCGGAATTGCTGTCCCGGATTGCTGTCATGGATGACGAGGGGGTGGATTTCGGGGCCTTTGCCCAGGGCCTGGTTGAGATGCTGCGCAATCTGGTCCTTCTTGCATCCGGGGCAGATGAGCAGTCACTCGAGCTGACACCTGAGGACTGCAATGACCTGCGGAGTTTTGTCGATCCATCGTCATCGGATGGTTTTTCACTGGATGACGCGGTCATTCTTTTAAATATTCTGGCTGACCTGATGGCGGAGATGCACGATGCACGCAATCCGCGGCGAGTGTTTGAGATGGCGGTGTTTCGCCTGGTCAACTTCCGCAATATGGTCCGGCCCGAGGATGTCTTGCGCCGGATTGAGGAACTTGAGCGGCGGTTGCGCGGGGGGGCGTCCGTCCCCGAGCGGGCTGGTGAAGTCACGCGCAAGCCGGGGCCAGTCATGCCTATCGAGATAGCCGGTGTTTCCCGGCCCAAGCCTGTTGCTCACGCGCACGCCGGGGCTGCGAAGCCTGAGGCGGAGATTGCGCCCGAACCTCTCCGGCCGGAGGCTGTTCCTCCGACAGAACCACCAGCAGTGACCGGCAGTATCCCCGAGCAGCCAGTACCACCGGCTGAGGTCGTGCCGCCTGCAGTTCCTCCGCTGGAAGGCGCCACGCATCACGGACAGGCTCTGCAGGCCCAGGGTGCTGTTTCACATACCGACTGTCTGGCCCTGGTTCGCGAGCTTGCCCGCGAGCAGGATGGGCCCAATCCGTTTTTGGCCCGGGTGCTCAACGAAATCGTGCGTGCTGAAATAGTGGGTTCGATTCTGGTGTTTTGGCTTTTGCCAAAAAGCCGGTTTCATCGTTCGAGCATCGAGAGCAGCTATTCGGAGACGATCCTTGCGTTTTTTGCTGCCCGGCTCGGGGTTTCGCTTCGTCTTGAATGCCGCTTTACCGATGAAGGGAGCCGACCGCCCGCGGTTGCACCCGTCCGGAGTGCGCCGCAACAGACGGCGCCTGTTAGGGCAGAGACGCCGTCCGTACCGGAGAGCCATGCTGCTTCTGTGACCGCGCCCGTCCGGAGTGCGCCGCAACAGACGGCGCCTGTTAGGGCAGAGACGCCGTCCGTACCGGAGAGCCGTGTTGCTTCTGTGACCGCGCCCGTCCGGAGTGCGCCTCAGCAGATGGTGCCTGTTAGAGCGGGAACCCCGACCGCACTGGAGAACCGTGCGGCCTCTGTGACCGCGCCCGTTCGGAGTGTGTCGCAGCAGACGGCGCCCGCAGCGGCTGTTGCCGGGGGGGCTGCCCGTCCGGTTCAGGACATGGTTGAAGCAGTGCGCACCTCGTTTGGGGGGACGGTCTTGTTCGACGAATCTGCCGCTGATGATGAGGCAGGTCTGGCTACGGGCGAATGGGGCGAGGATGAAAGCCTGGACGAAAATTTTTCCGCTGAATGAATGCATGTGAGGATGAGGGATGTTTGGCGATATAGGCGCGATGATGAAGATGGCCAGGGAGTTGCAGGGCAAGATGCAGGAGCTGCAGGGTACCCTGCAGGCGCTTCGCGTGACTGGAGAATCCGGAGCCGGGATGGTTCGGGTTGTCATGAACGGAAAGCACGAGGTCGTTGCGGTCGAGATTACGGACGAGGCAATGGCTGATCGCGAAATGCTGCAGGGACTGGTTCATGCGGCGACCAATGATGCCGTGCGCCGTGTCGCCGACGAAATCAAGGCCCGTATGGGAGAGATGACCGGGGGATTGCCGCTCCCGGGATTGACAGGACTGCTGTAAACATGGACTCATTTTCTCCATCCTTCAACAGGCTGGTTGGGCTGATCACGCGCATGCCGGGCATCGGGGCCCGGACTGCCGAACGATTGGCCTGGTTTGTTCTCAAGAGCCCGCCCCAGTACGCCCGGCAATTGGCGGCCGAGCTTGAAGGGCTGCACGAAAAGATCATCTTTTGCAGTCGCTGCGGACTGATGACCGAACAGGACCCCTGCGTGATCTGCACATCTGCCAGGCGGGATCAGGGACTGATCTGTGTTGTTGAAAATCCGGGAGATGCCTTGCGGATCGAGTCGACGAAAGAGTTTCGCGGAGTCTATCATGTCCTGATGGGGGCGATCTCCCCGCTCAACCGGATTCATCCCGAGGATCTGCGCATTACCGAGCTGCTTGACCGGATTCGCGAGGGCGGCGTGAGGGAAATTATCCTGGCCACCAATCCCACGGTGGAGGGCGATACCACGGCGTACTACATCGCTGAACAATGCAAGGATCTTACGGTCCAGGTTTCGCGAATTGCCAGGGGGCTGCCCATCGGGAGCGATCTTGAGTATGCAGATTCACTGACTTTGACGAGAGCCCTCTCCGGACGCGAAAAATTCTGACGAAACGCTTGCCCGTTGCCTGTCCCGTGAGTAGATTGTGTGCGTCAATATTCCCCTGTAGCTCAGCCGGTAGAGCAAGTGGCTGTTAACCACTGGGTCGCAAGTTCGAGTCTTGCCGGGGGAGCCAACCCGATCCGCTCAAGGGTCGGGTTTTTTGTGTCTTGAGGAACAGACGCCGACGGCTTTTCAGCCAGTGCGCACAGGATTTCCCCAAAAGTATCATGCTTGACATCCCATGCGTTTGTATTGCACTGTAGCAATACAAACGAAAATGCGGCGGGGAGTGAGTCATGCGATTGATGCTGGTACAGCGGTTTGTAGCCGACAAGAGGGTGGATGAGGGACAGGCACGCCAGATCCTGCAGGGATTTCTGGACGAACTGGCAGAGACACTTGACCAGCTTGGAAAGTTAATTCAGAATAGTGATTTCACATCTCTTGTGCAGCGGTCGGCCGCATTGCGCAGCCAGGCTGCCGAGCTTTGTGTTTCCGAGGTGGCGGACGCCGCTGCCGCTCTTGAGATGGCTGCAGAGGCAGGGAGTGCAGTCGCCTGTGCAGTCCACTATGATGCCCTCCGGAGAAATACGGCTGATGTATCCCAGGATGACTGATGTGGTTTTCTGCAGGTCCCGGTGATATGCTCACGGGTATCGGGAAATCACAGGGGGTAGTGTATGCGTGTGTTCAGGTGTGTGCTGGCTTGTGTCGGACTTGCCGTCTTTGGAGCAAGTCTTTCGGGCGCCGATGTCCGGGGGCGTGCCCTCGAAATCCTGCGGACTCACGCGCAGGACGGACACAGGGTCATCAGCGAGTACAACGCACTCCCGCTCGAGTTTTCTTCTCCTTCCGGGACAACGATCCGCTTTTCGCGGAGTACCGATTTTATGCAGTACATCAAGGGCTCAAGTGAGTCCGGAATCCTGGGTTCCCTTTCTACCGCTGTCCACGAGATCTGCCATGGCCTGACGGCCCGTAAGGGTGCCCAGATGCGGCTGTCCTCGGGCGCAGCGGCCTCTGGTGGAGGGGCCTACCTCCTCAATGGGCGGTATCTTTTTGTGCCCTACAACGGACAGATTTTCCCTTCACACAAGGTCAAGTCGATGATTCCCAAACGGCTCAGAACCACCCGGTTTGAGACCTATGTTGAGGATGATGATGAAGCCATGGGGACACAGCAGGAAGGGATCTATGGGCAGCTTGATGAATGGCATGCCTACTACCATGACATGCTGGCTTCCGTGGACCTCTGGTCGTATTACCGGGCAAAATCCCGTCTGACAGCCGATGAGTGCGCCGATTTTTTTGCAGGTATTGACGGTACACTGTACGCCTACGGTGAATTCAAGCTGTACCTCCTGGCCTGTCTCAGGTACGCCCGCGAGCGGGTCCCTCAGGCCTATCAGGCATATCTGGGGAATACGGCATTTCGCACGGTTGTGCTTGAGCTTGACCAGGCGTTTTCGTCACTGATCGCCAGGTATTTTGCCATGAAGCCGGCGGTGATTGCACATATGCGGGCCCAGGGACATGACGTTCGTGATGAGGGTGATACGATCTGGATCGGTGAAACCGGGCGGGGGACCTTCCGCAAGGAATGGAAGCTTCTCGAGACTGCGCTCTCGTCACAGCCCTGGGTGCGCGAATTTGCCGCCGTGCGGTCCGGTGTCTGGCGCTGAGCAGGGCTTGTTTCGGCAAATAGTTGTCAACGCTGTAACAGGGTTTTTGCGGGTTTTGCCCAGGATCAGGAGAAATGGCGGTGCTTTGTCTTTCCTGTGTCGATGGGTATCATGACACAGGAAAGACAGGGCAGAAATGAACTCCGGGCAAATTTTCCGGTATATGATCTATCCGTCTCCTGGAGGCCCGTCATGCGTATCGCCATCACCCTTTTTTCACTCCTTGCCCTGGCCTGCACCAGTGCATCCGCCGTTGTCCCGGATATGTCCCATACCAGGATTGCACCTCTGGTGCGGGCGACCGGCGAGTTTGGACTGTCGCTCTTTTCCCGCCTGCATGCTGAAGCGGGCAGTAAAAATCTTTTCATGTCGCCTCTTTCGATCCAGATGGCCCTCCTGATGACCTATGGTGGTGCACGTGGAACGACCGCACAGGCGATGGACAGCACGCTCCGCCTTGGCGGCATGGATCCCGCGACTGCAGCGCAGACGGCAAGAGCGTATCTGGATGATGTCGTGCGCCATGCCGGCGGGGTCCGCTTTTCGATCGCCAACTCGATCTGGCACCGGCCCAACCTGACCTGTCTGCCGGATTTTCTCCATCTTGCACGGGGCGTCATGCAGGCCGGTGTGCACAAGCTTGATTTTGCCCGCCCTGATGCGGCAGACCGGATCAATGACTGGATCGCGGACAAAACCGAAAACATGATAAAAAAGGTGCTCGACAGTATCCCTGAAGATGCGATGATGTACCTTGTCAATGCCATCTTCTTTCATGGAACCTGGGCCACCTCATTTGATACGGCCCAGACCAAAAATGAGGCGTTCAACAAAGATGATGGTTCGAGTCAGCCTGTTCCCATGATGCGCCAGTCGGGCAAGTACCGCTATCATGCCGATGCCAGGGGCGCTGCGGTCGAGCTGCCCTATGGTGACGGCCGCTTTGCCATGCTGGCCATCCTCCCGGCGCAGCGCGGGAATATGCGCGACTATCTTGGCTCTTTGGATTGGGCCGAACTGTCACGCATCCGCCAGTCCCTGCGCCAGCGTGAGGGCGAGGTGCGCATCCCCCGATTCAATCTCTCCTGGGGCGTCAAGGATCTGGTTGATCAACTCAGGGCCATGGGGATGGGCCTGGCGTTTTCCGATGCGGCCGATTTTTCGGGGATCACCGGGAAGCGTGACCTGACCATCGACAAAGTGCTGCA
>JAKPMW010000052.1 GCA_029548715.1 Spirochaetota bacterium
ACCGCGAGGGTGCATACGAGCGGCTGGGGGATGATGACGAACTGCTTCGCGAGCTGGTCTACGTGTTTTTTGCGGATCTGGACAAGCAGTTGGAGATGCTGCGTGCCTCATTGTCCGCAGGAGATGCCCCGGCGGCAGAAAACACGGCCCATGCCCTCAAGGGCGGGAGCTCAAATATCGGGGCCGAGCGGGTCAGACAGCGGTTTTTCGAGATGGAGATTGCCGGTCGTGAACGACGGCTTGAGGACCTGTCCATCCTGCTTGAGACCGTACCAGGCCTGATAGCCGAGTTCAGGGATGTGCTTGCCGCAAAAGGTTATACAACAGAGCCCGCCTGATCCATGCTGATGTGCTGTGCCAGCATGCTGTGCATTGTCCAGACCAGTTCAGGGATGCCCTTGCCGGTCAGTGCAGAGACCGGGACAAGGGGGCTCCGGCCAGACGAAGCGGGCAGGGGGGTGTCGGCCTTGTCCGCCTTGTTGGCGCAGTAGAGCCGGGGCAGGCCGGAGGCCCCGATGTCATCAAGAACCGATTCGACAACGGCAAGCTGGACATCCGCATTTTCGTCCGCTGAATCAAAAATGATGAGGACAAGGTCAGCCCGGGTGATCTCTTCGAGGGTCGAAGCGAAGGCTTCGACGAGGGTGTGCGGGATGTCCCGGATAAAGCCGACAGTATCGGTAAGCAGTATTGCCCGTCCATGGGGGTTGTGGATTTCCCTGACGGTCGGATCAAGAGTGGCAAAGAGCCGGTCTTCGGCCAGCAGGTGCGCATGGGCCAGCCTGTTCATCAGTGTGGTCTTGCCTGCGTTGGTGTATCCGCAGAGTGCCACGAGGGGGGCCTTTTGTTCCCTTTTTTTGCGCTGTTCGCGCCGGCTTGTCCGCACGGTTGCCAGACGCCGTCTCAAAAGCGATATCCGGTTTTTAATCCTGCGCCGGTCAAGCTCGATCTGGGTCTCACCCGGTCCGCGGAATCCCGAGCCACCCTGGCTGGCGGCCAGATGGGCATAGCCTCCCTCGAGGCGGGGCAGGAGGTATTCAAGGCGTGCCAGTTCAACCTGCTGCCGGGCGATGGAAGTGCGTGCCCGGCGGGCGAAGATTTCGAGGATAAGCTCGGTGCGGGTCATGACAGGGCAGCCAACGGTGTTTTCGAAGGTGCGTTTTCGGGAAGGTGCCAGGTCGTGCGCCAGGATGAAAAAGTCACAGCCCGAGGACTCCCTGATTTCTGCCAGCTCGGCAAGTTTTCCGCTGCCCGGGAGCCCCGAACGCACCCGGACGACCAGATCTGCCAGGACCCGGTAGCCGCAGCTTTCCGCAAGAAGGCGGATTTCTTCCGTTCCACCTGGTTGAAGCATGGCCTGGGTGATGGTGATGACGGACAGGATCTCCGGACGTGTTGTGTGCATGGTTCTCCATCTGCTCCCGTTGGTAGCGTAAATCTACCTCCTCGGGTGAAAAAAATTGACAAAACGGGAAAAAGGCCGATATAGTGTGGTAAAGTCCAGCAATTCCGTGACAAGGTGTGATAATGGCAGAAACTCCCGAAAAAAGCAAGCAACAGCCGATAGATCTCGACGATGACGACGAGATCATCTCTCTGTCTGATGCCGAACTCGATACCATCCTCGGGTCAGCCGAAATCACGGACGCACCCATCGCGGATATCGAGATAGATCTTGTTGCCGCTCCGGCCGCGCGGCCGCAGCCGGTTGAAGAGCCCCTGGCAGAGACTGCAGGGGGTGGATTCTTTATCGATGATGAAGATGAAACCATTTCACTGCCAGAGGATGAGCTTGAAACCATTCTTGATACCGGCAGTTACCCCGATGATCAGGAGCAGCCGGTTCTCCCCGAGCCTGAGGTTGTCCTGGCTGTGGAGGAGGAGGCTCTACGGGCGGATGCGCTTGAAGAGGATGACGAACCCTCAATTGGTGCTGAGCCTGCGGTGGTCCCTGATTTTGCTGGTCCCGAGACGCCCATCCGGAGTGCGGCCGATGACTCGTTTGTCATTATCGACGATCAGCCTCTGGACTCTCCCGAAATGGGGCTTGATGGCAGCTCAATGATTGTCGAGGAAGAGATTTCCACCGACACGACCATGCCCGAGCTGGATTTTGCCCGGGAGCAGGCAGCCCGCAGTACGGATGAACCGGTTGTGGAGATAACGGGTG
>JAKPMW010000080.1 GCA_029548715.1 Spirochaetota bacterium
ATACTTTCGGGTTCCGCCCGAAAAGGTCCGTGTCACGCTGGGTGAATCAGTTACCCTGATGGACGCCGAATACCGTATCCGTGACAAGGAAGGCAAGATTGCCCGCATCGAACGCAGGGACCTTGTCATCCCCATTGACGACAACGGAGTGCTTGATATCCACTATATCGGCCCTCATGGAACCTTTGTCGAACATCAGGACGAACTCTCTTCATTCTCCAGCTTCGAGAAATATTCGCTCTCCAGTCTGTCGGACAAGATTTTCATGGTTGGTCTGTACGAACTGGCCATCAAGGCCGATGACAAGACAACTGACTACTGGCTGACACCTGTGGGACAGATGTTCGGGATCGAGGTCATGGCCAACACCCTCAACACTATCATCAGCGGAAACTTCCTCCACAGGGCCGGCTCTCTGACAAATGCCCTGATCGTCTTTTGCCTCACCATTCTCCTGGGCCTTGTGCTGGCCAGACTCTCCATCCTCAAGGGTGCCATCTTTGCGCTGGCCGTCATTCTTGTATTTGTACTCGGTGCCTATCTGGTATATACAGGGGATTACATTATCAACATGAGCATGCCGCTCCTTGGCATCTTCTTTACCTTCCTTGGAACAACGGTCTACAAGACAATAACCGAAGAAGCCGAAAAAAAATACATCCGCACCCAGTTTGGCAAGTTCGTCAATAAAAATGTTGTGGACGAACTCCTCAAGGATCCCTCCAAACTGCGTCTCGGCGGCGAACGCCGCACCATGACGGTCCTCTTTTCGGACATACGCGGTTTTACAACCCTGTCCGAAGGACTTGAAGCTGAAGACCTTGTCCAGTTGCTCAACTCGTATCTTTCAAAAATGACGGACATCGTCCTGCGCTATGAAGGAACACTGGACAAGTATGTTGGTGACGAAATAATGGCCTTCTGGGGGGCGCCGCTGACCCAGCCTGACCATGCCTGGCTGGCCTGCTGTACCGCTGTCGACATGCTGGATTCGCTTGATAAACTCAATGCCGGACTGCCGGATGGAAAAAGGCTGCGCATC
Organism: Spirochaetota bacterium; assembly: GCA_029548715.1. Lineage (GTDB taxonomy): Bacteria > Spirochaetota > JAGLSM01 > JAGLSM01 > JAKPMW01 > JAKPMW01. The sequence continues at coordinate 1,043 of JAKPMW010000080.1, forward strand.
GGAATCGGCCTCAACACCGGTGAGATGCTTGTAGGACAGATTGGCTCTGAAAGCCGGATGGACTACACCGTCATCGGCGACAATGTCAATCTGGGGGCCCGCCTTAAGGGTACCAACAAGGTGTATGGCACCGGGATCATCATCAGCGAAGCCACCCTGGAACATGTCCGCAACAGGGTCGTCGTCCGCGAGCTTGATCTTGTCAGGGTCAAGGGAAAAAACAAGCCGGTAACCATCTATGAGCTGGTGGATGTCGTACGTGAGTAGGGCATGCCGGGGCAGGGTACGCTCAAAGCTGCCCGTGCTTTGCGTTTGCTCATTCGGTACTCTATGGCTAAATTTTTTATGAGCCGGAGTACGATCAGCTCACCCGGAGGCTAACATGGCATGGTTCAGCAAACCCAAATACACGGTCCTTGCATCAAGCAAGAAAGAACAGCAGTCCCGCAATCTGTGGACCAAGTGTGATGGATGCGGCGAAACCATCTACAACAAGGAGTGGGAAGAAAACCTGAGGGTCTGCCCCAAATGCGGGCACCACCAGCGTATTTCGGCCAGTGATCGCATCCTGCTTCTCATGGACGAAGGCACGTTTCGTGAGGAGGACGCGTACCTGCGTACAACCGACCCCCTTGCCTTTTCGGACAGCAAAGGACCCTACCGGGAAAAGATCACGGTGACCATTGCCAAGACCGGGCTGCGCGAGAGTGTTATCGCAGGGAGTGGCCGCATCGAAGGAATCCCGGTTGAGATTGCCGCCATGGATTTTGAGTTTCTGGGGGGCAGTCTCGGTTCGGTGGCTGGAGAAAAAATCTGCCGCACCATTGATCGCGCCATCAGGCACAAGCGTGCCGTTATCATCACTTCCTGCTCGGGTGGGGCCCGCATGCACGAAGGGATCGTTTCGCTGATGCAGATGGCCAAAACCAGTGCCTGGCTGGGAAAGCTCAAGGCAGCCGGACTTCCGTTTATCTCGATCCTCACCCATCCCACAACGGGGGGCGTCACCGCAAGTTACGCATCAATCGGGGATATCATCGTTGCCGAGCCGGGTGCCCTGATCGGGTTTGCCGGGGCCCGTGTCATCGAACAAACCATCCGGCAAAAACTCCCTGAAGGCTTTCAGACTGCCGAGTTTCTGGTCGAACGCGGCTTTGTCGACCTGATTGTCCCGCGCAAGGAAATGAAATCCCGCATCGCCAAACTCCTGCGCTACCTCGGATGCAAGGCGTGACCAGGCGCATCCCGACAGGCCGGAGATAGCGCTTGCCCCACCTTGCGCTCGACCGTGTCACTACGGCATCACACCCTGCGCTGAGTGCTGTATCACTCAGCATCGGTGACGGCGATTGCCTGGCGCTGCTGGGTGATTCAGGCAGCGGCAAAAGCTCCCTGCTTGAGACTGTAGCTGGCTTTATCCCGCTTGTCAGCGGCGAGATCCGGCTTGATGGGCAGCGTGTGGACACCCTCAAGCCAGCCCTGCGCCGGATCGGGATGGTGTTCCAGGACTACGCCCTCTACCCGAACATGAGTGTGCGAAAAAATCTCCTCTTCGGCATGCGTATCCGTGCGACCCATCCTGATATCATGGCTGCCCGGCTCCAGCGCCTGCTGACATATCTGCCACTCAAGACCCTTCTTGAGAGCACCCCTGACATGCTCAATCCCATCGAGCAGGCACTGACAGCACTCGGCAGGGCAATCATAGACGAGCCGGATCTTGTTGTGCTTGATGAACCACTTGCGACACTCCCAAGCCGTGATCACGGGACCTTTATCTCCTGCCTGGGATCAATCCGGCGCGAATTCTGTCTGACCATGCTCTATGCTGCCTCTTCACCAGAAGAAGCGTTCGCAGTAGCCGACACCATCGCGGTAATGCGCGAAGGCAGTATCGTCCAGACCGGGACTGCCGATGCGCTGTATTACAGACCAATCAACATTCATACCGCTCACCTCGCATCATCGGTGCCACCCGCAAGGCTGAGCGGCACGATTTCAGTTCGCGAGC
>JAKPMW010000087.1 GCA_029548715.1 Spirochaetota bacterium
GCTGATCATTGTCTTTGCCGCCTATTTCAACGGCGCCCTAGCCCATGTCTTTTATGAGGCACCCAAAAAGGCTGCCCAGGCCGTGTCCCAGCAGGCCGTTACGCACAAGCCTTCGGCTGACGCCAGCGTCATTCCCAACAACCCGGGCCCGGCCCAGACCGAAAGCACTGCCCCCGTTGTACAAAAGGGCGAGAGCACACCTCCCGCAGGGCATGTTCCCCAAACCACCAGACCCGCTGTCCCCAACAAGGAGGGGAAGATCGACTTCGACCGGATTGTCCCCGACATGTTGAGCACCCATCTGCCCGAACTCCTGATGGCGATCATCCTGCTTCTGGTTCTCTCGGCTTCGATGTCCACCCTCTCATCCCTGGTACTGGTCTCCGCCTCCGCTGTGGCCATCGACATGTACAAGGGACACATCAATCCCTCCATCTCGAAAGAAAATTCGGTTGCCATGATGCGCTTCCTCTCCGGGCTGTTTATCATCATCGCCTTCTTTATCGCCCGCTACGAGCTCTCGGTCATTGTTACCCTGATGTCCCTTTCCTGGGGAGCGGTTGCCGGCACATTCATGGCACCCTTCCTCTACGGCCTCTACTGGAAGGGAGCGACCAGAACCGGTGTGGCGGCCGGCATGGCCACCGGCCTGGGCCTCTCTGTCAGCCTCTTCTTCATCCTCGGACCGGCCAATTCCCCCATTGCCTCAACCATCGCCATGATTGCCCCCTTTCTTGTCATTCCGCTCGTCAGCCGCTTTACCAGAAAGCCCGAACAGGCCCTGCTCGCACGCGCCTTTGAGGGTATTGGAAGCAAACGCTGAACCTGCGTCCCGCAGCCAGAATTGCATATTATTGAGTCTGGGCAGCCCGGAACCTTCCGGGTTGCCCAACCGGAGCCCAGATGACACCCCGCACAAACGGACCTGCAATGAAAAACCAGTATCCCCTCAAGGCCCTCTTTTCACAGATCGGGATGATCATTACCTCATCCCTCGAACTGCCGATCATCCTCGACCGTATCATGCACGAGATCCGGGAGTACTTCGAACCACAAAACTGGAGTCTCCTGCGGCTTGACCCCAACACCAACGAGCTGTTTTTCGTGATCGCCGAGGGGATAGACGCGGCACTGATCGAGCACCTGCGCCTTCGCCCCGGCGAGGGCATTGCCGGAAAGGTCGCCCAGACAGGGCAGGCCATTTATGTTCCCGATGTCTCGCAGTCCCCGAATTTTTCGGGCCGGATTGATGCGCTCTCCGGGATCACCACCCGTTCGGTCATTGCGGTCCCCCTCAACTTCCGTAACAGGGTATACGGAGTCATTGAGCTGATCAATACCGAAGAGGGCCCTCTCTTTACCGATGACGACTATCTGGTACTGCAAACCATCGCAGATTTCGCAGCCATCGCCTTCGCCAATGCCCAGTTGTACGAGGAAGCAGTCCTGATTGCGAATCATGACCCGCTGACCGGACTTCTCAACCGAAACCGCCTTGAGCAGATCCTGATTCAGTACGATGAGTCCGCCCACCCGACACGGCGCACGGCAGACAAACACGAACAGGCCCTCGCCATCGTGATCGATCTGGACAACTTCAAGGAAGTCAATGACCAGTACGGCCACCAGGCGGGAGACCGGGTCCTGCGCTACACCGCCCAGTCCCTGCGTGGCTGCATGCGTTCCGAGGACCTCCTCTTTCGCATTGGGGGCGATGAATTTCTGGCACTGGTGCTGTTTCCCGAAAATCTGTCCAGCATGGATGACGTCCGCGAGCTGTTTTCCCGCAAGCTCACAGCCTGCCACTGTCAGGACCCGCGCGAACCATTTTCCGTCCGGCTCTCCTGGGGCATGGCTGCAGGCCCGATCACATCCCTGCGGGAGCTGATCCATGAGGCTGACCAGGCCATGTATCATCTCAAGCGTTCACGCAAGGGCGAGTAATTCCAGCCTCTGCCCCTGGGCATGCCTGTCAACGAATTTCGGAATTCAGAATCCGTTTTCGGCTTTCTCTGGCTTTCAGAACAAATCCCTGCTATACTGAAATTCTGCCGCAAGCCAGTACGGAAAAAAAGGGATTCGGGAAACACGATATGACGCAGGGAACTCCAGCACAGATCCTGATAGTCGAGGACGAAGCCATAGTGGCGGCAACCCTTGAGCGCATGCTGCTTGCCGCCGGATACCGGATCGCAGGCAGGGCTGCAGGTGGTCGCGAGGCAATCGAAAAAGCCGTCAGCCTTGTCCCGGATGTGATCCTGATGGATATCATGCTGGCCGACGAGATTGACGGAATCAGCGCAAGCCGCGAAATCACCCGAAAGGCCAGCATACCCGTCATTTTCATCACCTCGCTCGATGACGCCGAGACAATCGAGGCCTCACGCCGCGCCGGTCCCTTCGGGTATATCCGCAAGCCCTGCGACGAGCGGGAGCTCGTCATCGTCATCGAAAACGCCCTCTACCGCCATCAGGCCGAGCGCGAACGGACCACCCACAACCGGCGTCTCTCCCTGATTCTTGACAGTATTGACGAGGCCATCCTCTGCTGCCTTGCTGATGGCAATATTGATTACATCAATCCGGCTGGCGAAGCGCTCCTTGATTGCAGGCTCGCTGCCGTCTTTGGACAGCAGCTTGAGGCAGTCTTCAGTCTGGTGAACAGTGTCCCCCTGCCCCTGCCTGCGGCCTTTCCCGACACCGCCGTCATCCGGACCGCAGCCGGGAAAGTGATCCAGGCAAGTTTTCACAAGACCCCGCTTCCGGGAGAAGACGGGATCATCTTTGCCATCAGGGACGAGGGTGAACGCCTGCGACACGAAGAGGCCCTGTCCGAATCCGAACGCCAGTTCCGCCAGCTTGTCGAGCTCTCGCCCGAGGCAATTTTTGTCATCGACGACGACGATATCGTTTTCATGAATGCTGCCGGCAAACGCCTCCTTGACCTCCCTCCTGAAAGCATGCCGCCCCAGGCCTCGAGACTTTTTCAGGGACTGACGATTCAGGCCGAAGGTTCCGACTGGTCACAGGCGGCTGAAACAACCCTGGTGCTTCCCTCCGGCGGCTCGGTGGATGCCGAAATCCTCGCGACCTCCATCACCTTTCGCGGACGGCCCTGCACCCAGCTGCTTTGCCAGAATACAACGGCCCGCAAGCAGCGACTTGAGGCCGAGCGCCAGACGCACAAGATGGAAGCCGTTGGACGTCTGGCAGGCGGCATCGCCCACGACTTCAACAATATCCTGACCGCCATCCTCGGGTATTGCGAGCTGGCCCAGATCCAGATACCGCCCGAAAGCGCCGGCCGCGACGAGATCGAGCAGATCCGCCAGGCGGCGGACCGTGCCAGCGGACTCACGCGCCAGCTCCTTGCATTCAGCAGACGCCAGGTCCTGCAGCACAAGCTCCTTGACCCGGTCCAGATTGTCAACGAAATGGAAAAATTGCTCAGGCGGGTCATCGGCGAAAACATCGAGCTCTCCATCAGGCACGATGACGCACCACCCCCCATTCTCGCGGACGCCAGCCAGATGCAGCAGGTAATCATCAACCTTGCCGTCAACGCCAGGGATGCCATGCCGGATGGAGGCAGCCTGAGCATACGCACCCGCAGCGTCATGACGGACAAGGGCGTTGGTGGCGTCGAGCTTGTTGTCAGTGACACGGGCTGTGGCATGACGGAAGAAGTCCGGCGCCATCTTTTCGAGCCGTTTTACACGACCAAGGCCCCAGGACAGGGGACCGGCCTCGGCCTCTCCACCGTCTACGGGATTGTCACCCAGTCCGGGGGGACAATTTCAGTCACAAGCAGTCCCGGAGCTGGAACAACCGTTACCATTGTCTTCCCCGCCGCCGACCCCGAGACGG
>JAKPMW010000109.1 GCA_029548715.1 Spirochaetota bacterium
CGGTCAGCCAGCACCCCTTTGGCAACCGCACCAAGGTCAATCCGCGTTCCGGGCAGGACGCGCAGTCCCGTGTTGTCAATCTGCAGAATCCTTCTGCGCCCGCTTCTGGCCAGGGCCGCCTTCAGCTCTTCCGGCCCGGGCGGAGTCTGGCGGGGAGTGAGGGATGAAAACCCCCAAAGTTGTGTCAGACTCCCCAGCGCGGGATCAAAACCGCCGGCGCTGCGCTCTGCAAAAGCGAGAGACTCTTCCAGAACCGGCAGGACAAGTGCCCGCTCATTCCCCTCAGCCCAGAGGTATACCCCCTCACTCTCCAGGCGGGCAAAGATCCCGTCGGCCCGGTTGGCGTCCAGCAGCGCGCCCTCCCTGCGGACAGACTCCAGCAGGTCGGCTGCATCTCCCGCCACCTCACGGCCAGCCACAGGCAGAATCCTGATGGCAACGCGGGTTCCCAAAAGGTAGTCGCCTGCCTCATGGAGGACATCTTTCGGGGAACAGCCTCCAGCCAGCAGGAGCAGCATGCTTCCCGTAACGATTCTTTTCATGGTCTTCATCCGAGCCACCCCCGTGCAAGCACCTTTCGTGTCGCCAGACCCACAAGGACACCCGTCGCAACCGCGGCCAGGAGGACAAGGGGAAGGACCGCAAGGACCGCGTCCTGACTCACAAACAGGAGCCGCCCGGCAGCCAGCTGTCCCAGGCCGTGCGCAAGGGCCGCCGCAACGGACACCCCGATCAGGCTGATGACCCCCGGCAGGACACGGCAGAGGAAAACCGTCACCCCTGCGGCACAGATGCCCCCTGCAAGGGAAAAAATATGGCCGGGCGAAAACAGCCCGCCCCAGGCCAGGGCGGCCACAAAGCTGCGCAGGATACTGACGAGGACTGCAGTCCGGTACTCACCCCGGGCAGCAAGCGCAAGGGTGATGATATTGGCCAGCCCCGGCTTGAGCCAGGGCAGAGGACCGGGCAGCAACCGCTCGGCGAGGGAGAGCGCGGCTGCCAGGGCCGTCAGGGCAGCGATCTGTCTCATCTGCATACGGCGTCCACCTCCGGCTCTCCGCCCTCAAGCCAGACCTCAATCCGCTGGGGGACGCAGATCATGGCCTGCCCGTTCTGTTCGATCGGTCCCATCCCCTGGCAGACATGATCCGGACAATGCGTTTCGCGAATGGACACCCGTCCTCCGCTGACATGAACCTCAAACATCCCCAGACTCCCCTCAAGCCTGATCGCTTTTTCGGCAGGAAGCGCCTGCCGCCAGACCCCTCCGGGGGTGATGATACGCACAACCGAGGGAGAAGTCCCGCCTCCCTGCCGGAGGAGCATGAAGGCCAGCGCAAGAGGAAGAACGATGATGATGAGGTCCAGCAGGGTCAGGCCGGAGCGAAGCCTGCTCTTCACGTAAACCGCAACCCGTCAAGCAGGTTGTCCAAAAAACGCTGCGCGGCATCCAGCGCGGCCTCATCATCCGACCCCGCTGCGCCCTCAATCCGGATCAGGCAGTACTGCCTGCGCAGACTGATGACGGTAGCCAGGATCCTGCCCCGGGGAGACGCAAGCCGGGCCAGTACACCTGGACGGCCCCAAAGCATCAGCCGTCCCCGGGAGAGGATCTGTACTCCGGGGATCGTCGCAATGTATCCATCCAGAACCTCGCTGCAGTCCCTGCTCGCTTCATGAACCCCGATCTCGGCCTGCATGCCGCTTGATCCATCCCTGACCGAAAGCCGGTACGGCTGCAGCGAGGTCGTCCCAAAGCTCGTCCCCGCAGGAATGGTCAGTTCAAATCCGTAGCGGTTCCCTACCCAGGTATCTGTTGTCCCCTCGCGCAGCCCGTCCCTGTGTGCAGTGCACGCTATTCCAAGTCCCGCGACAAGCAGGAAAATGGCACTCAGTCTCACAGGATGTACCCTCCGAGATCATTTTCCCGGACCGTATCAGCAAGGCGCTGCCGCAGGTATTCCCGTGTCACGGCGATTTTTTCGCCCGCATGGTCGGCCGCCTCAAAGAGGATCTCGGACAAGAGCTGCTCAAGCAGGGTATGCAGCCGCCTGGCCCCGATGTTTTCCGAAACCCGGTTGCATTCTTCAGCAACCCGCGCCAGTTCATCAATGGCGGCAGCCTCAAACTTGAGCTGGACCCCTTCGGTGGCCAGCAGGGCTTCGTATTGCTTGATCAGGGCATTTTTCGGTTTCGTGAGGATGCGCTTGAAATCCTCCTGCCTGAGGGACTGCAGGCTGACCCGGATGGGAAACCTGCCCTGGAGTTCAGGGATCAGGTCATCCGGCCGCGCAACGTGAAAAGCCCCGGCCGCAATAAAGAGGATGTGATCAGTCCGCACCGGCCCAAAACGGGTATTGACGGTGCTCCCTTCGATGATCGGGAGGATGTCCCGCTGGACACCTTCACGGGAGACGTCGGGGCCATGCCCGCTCTCACGACCCGCAATCTTGTCGATCTCATCAATAAAAACAACCCCGTGCTGCTCGACCCGTCTGACGGCCTCTGCTGAAACGCTGTCCATATCAAGCATCTTTTCGGCTTCCTGCTGGGCCAGCAGGGTCCGCGCCTCGCGCACCGTCACCCGGCGGACCCGTGTCTTCTGGGGAAGCATCGAGCTGAGCATGTTTTGCAGGCCGACATCGATCTCCTCAACCCCGCTTCCGACGAAGATGTCGGCGCTGCCCTGGGGTTGCACCAGACTGATCTCGACGACCCGTTCATCCAGCTCGCCCGACTGAAGCTTGAGGCGCATCTTTTCCCGGGCAGCAGCGAGGGGATCTGCCGCGTCCCGTCCAGGATCAGCCGCCGGATCAGGCTGGACGGAGGGAGGTGAGGGCAGCAGGATCGCCAAAAGGGCATCCTCGGCCAGCTTTTCGGCCTGGGTCCTGTTTTTTTCGACCTGTTCGCGCCTGACCATGTTGACGGCACTGGTCACAAGATCCCTGATCATCGACTCGACATCCCGTCCCACATAGCCAACCTCGGTATACTTGGTCGCCTCGACCTTGATGAAGGGGGCCTTGACCAGGTGGGCCATCCG
>JAKPMW010000127.1 GCA_029548715.1 Spirochaetota bacterium
ACGCCACTCCGGTCACAAGATCAAAGGCATTCTTGTTCCAGGAAAAGTCGAAGACGAGCGAATCACTCCCCCTGAGTGAATTTGCCAGCCGCTTCCCATCGACATCGAATCCTTCATCACGCCGCCTGCCATACCGGACCTGCCAGGCCATATCCCGGAATTCCATTCCTGTGGAAACCATGGCACCCAGTGTATCATGGAAACCGTAGGTGATTTCGAAGGTCGAAAGAACATGCTTTGCCCCGCTTCCCTCCGGCCCCGAGCCGTCCCTTCCACCATCAACACCTCCAGACCGCCCCCTGCGCTTTGTCCGTCCATCAGCCTCGGACCCAGCCGGATCGCGCCCGGGTTCGTCCAGCCGAAGGCGCGCCCTCTCGATTTCGGGCAGCAAGAGCCTGAGGGTCATATCCCTTTCAAGCCGCATCTCGGAAAGGTCTTCGATATTAATGATGGTTGGAGGCAAGCGTATCTTGCCCTTGAATGAGCCGGCCGGGGAGTCACCCGGTCGTGTGTTGGTCATTCGTGCGAGCGTCATATCGGCAGTATTGGTACCAGCAGTCCCCGCAACGGAATTGGTAACTGTGCCTTCTCCCCGTGTCAGGGGCAGCACTTCCTGCGCACCCTGTGCAAACACAACCAGGGTCAGCGACAATCCCGCAAGACACAAGAGACCCCTCATCATAACGACTCCTTAAGGGCGCGCGCCTTGATAGCCCATTCGCCATCGGGGAATTCACGCAACAATCTATCAAGAAGACCAAGTGCTCCATTCTTGTTTCCCTGCCTGGCCAGCGAATCAGCCGCAAGATACAGCGCTTCAACCACGATCGCCTTCTGTTCCGCATGAAGATAAATGATCTTCATCAATTCATCATACGCCTGGGCGTACATCTGCCGGGCTGCCGCTCCGCGGGCGTACAGCAAGCGTCCCATCTCAAGCCTGGCCTGCGCCCCCGCTTCGCCCTTGTCGGCTTCTGCCGCCCTGCGGAGCAGGGCAATCCCCTCCTGCTCCTTTTTTGCGTGCTGGATAAGCCACAATCCCCAGCGAGTCATGGAGCGGCTTTTCACGGTTGTCGAAAGCGCGTTTTCGGCAAGCACCTGAAAATTCCGTACAGCCTTGTCGTACTCACGCCGCTGCTCGAAAACAAGACCCTGCTCATACGCCGCCAGTTCCGCTGTCTCGGTCCCTCGATAGCGCTTGATGATGTCCATGTACGCATCAACCGCCTCGGCCGAACGACCCTCACGTGCAAACATCGCGGCAATCCGCATTCTCGCATCACCGCCATATTCGTTGTCAGGATATTTTTCTGTAAACGAACGAAAGATTCCCAGCGCCATTGCTGTCCGGCCCTCACGTGCATAGGTCCAGCCAATCCAGTAGAGTGCATCTCCGGCCAGGGGGTTGCCCGCCCAGCGCGATACCATTTCGTTGAAGTGAAGACGGGCGCTTTCGTACATCCCCTTGTTGAAGTAATACTCACCCAGCCTGAACACGGCCTCGGGCGTCCATTGGCTCTGGGGGAATTCTTCGGACAGTCTGTTGACGAATACCCGGGCCATATCCGGCTGGTCCGTTGCAAGCCAGCTTCGTGAAAGTTCAAACAGGGCCTCATCCTGAACCTCCCGGTAACGGCTGTCACGAATCACGGCCTGAAGGGTTTTTCTTGCATCCTCTGCATCTTTTTTGGCCAATGAACAGAGTGCCGACTGGACCAGGGCCCGGCCGGCAATGGCGGTTCCGGCATGTTCGGTCGCAAGACGTGAAAACACACCGATTGCCTCATCATGTTTTTTCTGCCGGTACAATGACATCCCCTGCCAGAAAAACGCATCCGTCAGCCTGTTGCCAGTTTTCCAGCTATCCGCATAGCGCTGGAAGAGCACAACCGCCTGGTCGTATTTCGAAAGCTTGTACTGAATCCACCCGCTCTGGAAGACCGCCTCAGCCGCCCATACTCCCGCAGGAAACCGGCGAAGCTGTTCCTCAAAAGAAGCCAGCGCATCCTCGCTCTTTTTGATGTTGAACTGGATGACACCCCTGCGGTAGAGACCCACCTCGGCTTCGGGCGCCGTCGGATAGAGTGTCACAAGCTCGGTATACTTGTCTATCGCCCTGGCGTACTGTTTCATTCCATAGTAGCTCCAGGCAATGGCCTCGAGGGCCTTTGGGGCAAACGGACTCTCACGGTACTCGCTGGCGACCCTGGAAAAGTCCTGCAGAGCCTCGGTATACTGATCCATCAAGAGTGCGGACTCGCCGGATAAAAACACCACCTCGGCCATTCTCCCGGACTTCGGGAAATTCCGCTGCATCCCCAAAAAGGCTTCGCGTGCCATTTCAAACTTTCTGGTGCGCATATAGGCAGTCCCGAGCCAGTACCAGACTTCCTCAGCGAGGGCATGCGCCGGCCATGTCTTGATAAACCGCTCGTAGGCGACCATCGCCTCGGCAGGTTTCCCCATCACCAGGGCAACATCACCCGTACTCTTGAGCGCAAGCACTTTTTGCTCGTCGGTCGACTGAAGTCCCGAAACCCTGGAAAAGAGTTCGGCAGCACGGGAGTTGTTTCCCAGCTTGTAGTGGCAGAGAGCAGCGTTGAATGATGCCTCGGCCAGGACCGGGCCCGAGCGGGGGAAGTTTTTAATGATGTTTTCGTAATATTCGGATGCAACCTGATACTCGCCCCCACGCTGCGCAAGCCATCCCAGTTTGAGCAACGCATCCG
>JAKPMW010000104.1 GCA_029548715.1 Spirochaetota bacterium
CTTTTTTGCGCACTGCAACCTGGCCTGCGTCTATTGCCAAAACAATGAGATCAGCAATCGCACCCTCCCCCGCCCTGCCCCCCTTTCTGTCGGGGAAGCTGTACAGCGTATCGAAGAGCTGCTTGAGCACGGTGCCCGGGCCGTCGGCTTTGTCTCGCCCTCGCACCAGCCGCGGGCCACAGCGGCCATCATCGACGCACTGCGCGCCCGCGGGGTCAGGACTCCCATGATCTGGAACAGCTCGGCCTACGACGAACCATCCGTCCTGCGCGCCATGGAAGAGCGGATAGACATCTGGCTGCCCGATTTCAAGTACGCCGACCCTGATCTGGCGGCGCGCCTCTCGCAGGCAGGCGACTATCCCGAGACAGCCCTGCGTGCCCTGCGCGAGATGTACCGCCAAAAAGGGTCCTTTCTCGATACGGACGATGACGGGCTGGCCTTGTCAGGCCTGATCGTGCGCCACCTCGTCCTGCCGGGAAATGTCGATAATTCTGTGGCCTGTCTTGACCTCTTGGCGCAAGACCTCTCGCCCCGGGTGACCGTCTCACTGATGTCCCAGTACCATCCCCTGCCCGGGATGCCTGCCCCGCTTGAGCGGACCCTGACGGCCAGTGAATACCAGACAGTGATTGATGCGATGACAGCCCGCGGGTTTGTCAATGGCTGGCTCCAGGAACTGGACAGTCACGTCGAACATCTGCCTGACTTTTCAAACCCGGCCGATCCCTTCGGGGTTGACTGAAGGCCTGCCGGTTCTTGTTTGGGAACAGCCGCCGACGGGTTGATGGAAGGTGTGTCCGGGGGTGCCCCAGTGCCCTGCATGGAAGAGACACGTGGTCCCTTTTGGGACATGATGTCTGCCACGCCGGCGTATGGATGAGGATAGCGATCATTTTCGGTCGAATATGATTTCACCCCGGGAATATCCTTTACCTGAACTGACTTCTGCGGGCAAAAATTGAGACAGGCATAGCACATGTAACACAGGACATCTCTCTGCCATACCGGCGCCCCTCCGAAAATCCTGATCTTGCCTCACACCTCCAGATCAGCAGGGAGGATTTTTGCCGCCTCAACACACAGTTTCATGTCATTCAGTCCAATCCTGCCCTTATACAATTTCAATTCATCGTTTTTCAGACAGACGGCGCGATACAGATCTTCATGGTCCGCCGTGGATACCTTCTTGACCGTATCAAACCCGGCAGCAAACAGCACATGCGCAAACGTCGGATTGACCCACTGGATGCGCACCAGATCACTCAGTTTCAGCAGGTCAACCACGACCTGCTCATTGATGCTTGTCTCGGCAATGAATTTCTTCCTGTCATGTACCCTGCCGAGTGCTTCGTACATGATTTTTGTGTTTGTAATGCCTGCCATCATGATCTTGCCGATTATATCTTCAGGCATCCAGTTGAACTCACCCAGCTTCAAAGGCTTCGGCTGAATGCTCTGTAATTCGCGCAGCAAGACTGTCAGATACTCGTCAGAGACATCCTCGTTTTTCAGCAGTTCAATCCGTTTTTTCCTGTTGCTGACAATGGAATACAACTGCTCCATATTTTTGATCTGAGCCCTTTTGAAGGCAGCAAACTGCATTTCGGCCTGGTCCTGGAGAATTTTCCGGCTTGGAATCCAGTTTCTTTTTTTCAGCTGGTCCTTGTACTGATCAAGGGTGATCCTGGAGAAGTCGAGCGAATAGTTCATATCATCGTTTTCCTCAATCATTCACTCACGGTACAGGCAACCATGCACGCTGTCAATAGCCCGTCAGGTGCACCCCACTGCCGTTTGCAAAAATCCGCATGGCCTCCATGCCTCACACAACCCCGTTGGCCTTGAAGCAGTCGCTGTACTTCTTGTCCACCTTGAGGATGTGCTCGACGATCCAGTCCCGCAAAAAATTCATCACGTCCAGCGTCACCCCAGCCCGCCCTGCCTTGAATGCCTCGACAACCGCAAGGACTTTTTCGACAAATGCCTCGTGGGCCCGCTTGTGCGCGGCATAGCCTTCAAAGCGGAACCGCTCCATGTACTGCTCTTCGAGGGAAAAGTGCGCTGCCGCATAGGCCACCAGCTCGTCGAGGATGGCCCCGATCACCTCGTCACCCCGCCCGGCCTGCATGGCCTGGTAGAGTTCGTTGATCAGATCGACAAGGTGGCGATGCTGTCCGTCAATTTCTCCGACACGGACCGAAAATTCATCGGACCAGCGCATCAGGAGGTTTGTATCCTGCAGAGGAAGCGCCGTACCTTCAGGAGCAGCACCCTTGCCGATAACGGATTCGAGAGAACGAATGATCCCGTCAAGGGCGGCAGACTGTTCCCCAAGCTCACGACTTGCCTCCTCATTTTTCCCCGAAAAAGCCGCTATCCGCTGAATGGCCTGGTTGATGGTGCGTATTCCGCCAACAATATGCGCCGTACTCCCGGACTGTTCGGCAGAGGATGCATCCAGTTCGGAGAGGAGATTATTGATCCGGTCCAAAGCATTTTTGACGTTTGAAATCCCCTCCGCCACATCATGCACCGAGTTCCGCCCCTGGGCCACACTCTCCTGCACCCCGGCAATCATTTCCACACTGCCCCGGGCGGACTCACCACTCTTGTCAGCCAGATGCTTGACCTCGCCGGCCACAACAGCAAAGCCCTTGCCTGCCTCGCCGGCCCGGGCCGCTTCGATAGAAGCATTGAGTGCAAGGAGGTTGGTCTGAAAGGTAATCCCCTCAATAACGCCGATCACCTTGGATGCCTCGCTGCTCTTGTGCTCGATCGACATGAACGCGTCTTCGAGCGCCTGGGCCCGGCGGCTCCTCTCATGTGCCGTACTGGTTGCACTCTGCACCTCGTTGGCTGCCAGCCGGGTCGTTTCGCGATTGGCTGTGCTGTGCTGCTCGAGCTGGTCAGCGGCCCCTGTCATGGCGGACGAGCTGTCCATCAGTTCGTTGACAGCCCGGGCGATGGTACGCCCTGACTGGCTGATCCCGTCAGCGGTCAGCCGCAGCCGGGTTGCCGTCCGCAGGAGCTCCTCACCAATGGCATCCACGGGCCGGGCAATTCCGGCCGCAACCCGTCTGATAACAAATACTGCCAGCGCAAGAACCCCTCCCAATGTCAGGGCAAAGGCCAAGGCCAGCTCA
>JAKPMW010000158.1 GCA_029548715.1 Spirochaetota bacterium
GATCAGGATCACGCTGGATTTGAGACGCCTGGCCTGACGCGCCTGCCAGCAGCCGACTCCCAAAAACCAGAGTGCGACCATGGTAAACACAAAAAAACCGGATCCGATGCTCTCAAGCCCGAGAACGGCCAGGAGGGCGAACACCAGGGCGGCGGCGAAGGAAAACCGGTACATTCCTCGCGCAGCAGCCAGGGGCCGAGTCGATACGGTAAAACATACTTCCATGGTCTGCACTCCAGACTCCGGCATCAGACGACCCCGGCATCAATAATTGATCTTGAGAAGAACGCTCCAACACGCTACTATTGTACTGTCGGCTGCAAGGGATTGCAAACACCCGACACAAAGGGAGGACATCGTGACACGGATATCCACGCTTGTTTCCATTTTCGTTCTTTTCTTGAGCGGAGTTCTGGCCGGGCAGGCCATCATCAGCGACTCACCCGAGCATGCGCTGATATCATCCGAAAACCATGACATCCTGGCACCCGGCTCTTCGCGGGAATTTCACTATCCCAGGTCAGCCGCCCGGGCATGGCGAGGACGGCCCATTGTAACACAGATTCCCGGCAGTCAGCGTCACCGCCCCCAGCCCTGGAATGCGGGCAGGGAGATCCCCCTGATTGAGGATGAACTTCCCGGCGCACTCTGCAGCCTGACTGAACATTCCGGGGGCTGGACCTTGCGCCTGCGCGAGCAACCCCTGCTGGCCTCCGTCGTTGTTCTCGGACCGACTGTCGTCACTCCCCACGGCCGCATGACCTGGGCCTTGCGCTCGGTAAGCCCAATCGGGAATACCAACAAGCCCGGAATACTCTGGCGCGGAACACTGCTCGGACCGGAAGACGGACTCCATTTTTTAGCCAGCTCCCAGCCGGTTGATGATCCCGCAATGGGCAGGGTTTTCCGGATCGAGATCCCGCGGCAGGCCATATACGGATACTGGGAGTCGGGAATACGCGAACAGGTAATCGCGAAGGGTTCGTTTATCCGGGTCAGGCTGTACGGTCTGGCACACGGGTATCACGCTGCGCAGGCCCGCACGTACCGGATTCCCGTCCGATAAGGCGGCGCCAGAGGCAAGGATGGATGGGTCCTCTGTCCATCGGGAAGAGGGCCTGTCCTCTGTCCATCGGGAAGAGGGCCTGTCCTCTGTCCATCGGGAAGAGGGCCTGTCCTCTGTCCATCGGGAAGAGGATGCGTCCCTGCGCAAGGTAGTCCTCCGGCGTGGGGCTTGACGTGCCCATGCGAAGTTGGATAGTGCTGTTTTTCGGATACGAACGCGAAAGGTGACGTGTGCTGCCAAAACTGCGCAAAAAGCTGTTGCTTCAGACTGCGGTCATCGCAATGTTTTCACTGGCCGGCTTTCTCATTTTGCTGTATGTCACGCTGCAGGCCCTGGCTGATCCTCGCGTTCTCAAGCGGATGCTCGGATTTGACAGTTTTGCCGGTTTTCTCCTTACGAGTGGAAGCGGCATCCTGGGCGTTGTTCTCCTCGCCGGGATCCTGTTCCTGCTTGTCCGCAGAATCTTTTTTGCAAAAACAATTCACGGGCAGACCGATGCGCTGCACCGGATCCTCTCCCGCTTTGAATCCGGCGACCTCAATCCAACCCCGGACGAACTGGCGGCACTCCCCCCTGTGCTGCGCCGGGATATCGAGGCCCTGCGTGACTCCCTCTTCTCCCGCTTTGACACCGTCCAGCAGGCTGTACATGAGCTCGGGGAGGTGTCCCGCAATCTCCAGCGCATGACGGTTGACAGCAGCCTGCGAATCTCGTTTTTGAATGCACAGGTCGAAAGCCTGTCAACCAACCTGACTCGCCTGCAGGATTCCCTCGACCAGATCCAGACTCCACGGCCGGACCATGTTCGCTCGATTCTCGTTGTCGGGGATGATTCCTCCGCAGCGGCACTGATGCACGCCCTCACGATCGGAAGTCCGGCAAGCCGTCTGTTCCAGATGTGCGAGCATCCTGATCACATCCATCCCGCAGCCACTCCCTTCGAGACCGGTACGCTGGAGGATATCCCCAATCAGGCTCAGG
>JAKPMW010000161.1 GCA_029548715.1 Spirochaetota bacterium
ATACTGCTTGCTGACCCGGCGCTGCTGAAAATCTTCAGCCAGTGCAATCCGGGCCCGCTCCGTCTTGACACACACGAGCAGGCCGCTGGTATCCTTGTCAAGCCTGTGCACTATCCCGGGACGCAGGGGGTCGGAGGATGGCAGTGTTTTGCAGTGCGCCAGAAGGGCATGCACGACAGTACCGCTGGGGGTCCCGGGTGAGGGGTGGACTGCCATTCCCCAGGGTTTGTTTATGACAACAAGATCATCGTCCTCGTGGACGATATCGAGGGGAATGGTTTCGGGTGTCAGGTCCGCAAAACCCGGACGGTCATCGAGCTCGGCGGCAAGCCGGTCTCCCGTGGCGAGCTTTTCGGAGAGCTTGATCGCCCGCCCGTTTCGGGTCAGGCTGAGACAGTCGCGCTTGATCCTCGAGCGGGACCATGCTTCCCCCAGAAGCTGGGTGAGTGCCAGATCCGCCCGAAAGCCATCCATCTCCGGCGTGAGGATGCAGTCGATGCGGAGCACATCCCCGTCATCCTGTTCAATTTCCAAGATGGTGTCGTGCACGGGTCCGTCCGATGATGATGGTGGCAAGGATGAGGGGCAGGCCGATCAGGCTGATCGTCTGCGAGAGGGAGAATGTTCCCAAAAAAAGATCATGGGGCGTGTCGATACGGACAGACTCGATTACAAAACGGACAAGTGCGTAAAAGCCCAAAACCCACAAAAAGGCCTCGCCCGCGAACTTCTTTTTTTTGTACAGGAGCATGACCAGAACAAAGCAGACGAGCATGGAGAGGGACTCGTACAGTTGCGTCGGATGGACGGTAACCTCGCCAAACTGGCGGGCGCTGATATCGGGAACGAAGGTTTTCGGAATCCGCTCAAAACTCTCCGGCATCTCGTTTGACCGGCTTACGATGGCATGCAGCTTGCTGTAGACCTGTGCCTTGGGGGGAAAGACCATCCCGCAGGCACCCTCGGTTGCATTCCCGTAGCAGCACCCGGCCAGAAAGCAGCCGATGCGGCCGAAAAAGATCCCCAGGGCCAGAGGAGCAGAAAAGACATCAAAGGTCCGGCCGACCGGCATTTTTTTCCGGTACATCATGTACCAGACGGTGGCTGTCGCACAGATGATGCCACCGTAAATCACGAGGCCTCCGTTCCAGACGGCAAAAATATCCATCAGACTGGATGGCGGGACTTCAAAAACGAGGTAAAACAGTCTTGAACCGACCAGGGCCGCCAGGATCAGGCCAATCGAAAGATGGCCGATGTCCCTGGGAGAGATGCCTTCGAGTGCGGCACGCCTTTGGGCCAGGGCGATGCTTCCGAGAAAGGCAACCGCCAGCAGGAGACCGTAGGAATGCAGGGGGATTGTCTTGAGGTGCAGGGCCTTGAAGGCAACCAGGGCGGTCACGGCGAGGATCAGCATGGTATTGCCAAGACTGCGCAGGCTGTTGATCCTGACCGTGGTCTTGTCGCTTTCGTCGGAGGCTTTTTTTGCCCGGGACTGAAGCGAGAGCGCCAGGACATGGAAGACGAGGGCCAGTCCCAGGAGAAGGGGAAAGAGGGACTCAAAGGTAAAGGTGACCAGAATGGGCATCATGCCTGGGGCTCTCCCTCCCGGGCGTTCCCGCTGTCAGCAGCAGGACTCTCCCCGGACTTTGTCTCGCCTTTTTTCTCAAACAGCATGACCAGAAACAGGACCGAGACGCCAACAACAATGCAGATGTCAGCAACGTTAAAAATGGGCCACAGGTTTTTATACGAGGCCGGGGTCCTCAGGGCCAGGTCAAAAAAGTCGGTCACCTTTCCCAGAAAAAGCCGGTCGATCAGGTTCCCGATGGCCCCTCCCATGATTCCCATCAGGGCAATCCTGGGCAGGAGCCTGCCCTCGGGGAGGCTGCGGTAAAAATGGGTGATAAAGCCCAGGGCCAGGAGGGCAATCACGGCAAAGAGGGGGACAGTGACACTCTGGGGAAGTCCGCTCAAAAAACCGAAGGCAACCCCCTTGTTTTCGTGAAAATTGATCCAGAAGACATCCCCGATCAGGCGGATGGCCGGCGGGCGGGGCAGCCGAACCGTGATATCGGCCTCTCCGAGTCCGGCAGACTCAAGTACCCCCTGACTCAGGGTATACCACTCATGCTGTTCGACGGGCTGGAAGTAGTCACGAACCAGAATCTTGCTCCCCTGATCAAGGATGAGCACAAGTGCCAGGATGGCGAACGGAAGGTATCGTCTCAAAAGGGATTCCCCTCGGGCTTTATCCCAAGTATACTCAGTGACAAAGAAGACGGTCAAGCAGGGGGAAGCGATGGATATCTGGGCCAGGTGTCCCAAGAGTGCCGAAGCGGAGGCAGCCGAACGTGAGGCCGAGGTATTCCTGCGGCGCTACGGTCTCGAACGGTACTATACGCTGGCCGCAGTCGAGGAGATGATTTATACCTGTCCGCGTGGTGGTGAGGACCGCCTGTTCGACCCCCTCGTGGCGCGTCTTGAAGGCGACCTGGCAGTACTCTACAAGTTTGACCAGGTTTTCAGACAGCGGCTTTTCTCCCACGTCCCCCAGCAGTCTCTCAACGGGCTTTCTCCTGTGCGCTTTGCCCTCAATCTCCAGATCATGCGTGACGGCTGAGTCGTCCAGATGTGTGACGGCTGTGTCGTCCCTGACGGCTGCGTCGTCTCTGACGGCTGTGTCGTCTCTGACGGCTGTGTCGTCAAAAACGGACTCCGACGACAGGGAGCTCAAAGCGCATTTCGCTGACGTCCGTTGTTTTCGGGCGTTCGCTGACGGGATGCCGCCGGGCGTCCTCGATCGCAATATAGAGCGAAGTCAGCACCGAGGTGGAGAACATGTAGATGTAGTGCGGCTGCTGTATTTTTCTCTCCGGGTTGTTCCTGTCATAGGTATTGCGGGCGAGGCCTTCCATCAGCGAATAGGCCAGCATCAGGGTCACCGGCAGGGAGACAAAAAAGACGATCTCAAAGCGGCGCGCCTGTGACTCATGATGGGATGCCTTGCCCAGCTCCTGCATCAGGAGACTCTCTTTTGGCGGGAAGACCTCGGTTCCAGTCAGGGGGGTCAGCCCCGTATTGGTTGCTGCTGTGACATTCGGTTGCCCGTTCGTCATCCCTGGCAGCCGCAGCGCCAGACAACAGAAAAAAACGAGTGCAAGGAGTGAGACGGATCGCATTACTGGTTCCAGTACTTTCCATACAAAAGCGAAAGTTTTTTGACGGTTTTTTTGGGGAACAGACTCCGCTCGGTCATGACCGCCTGCCGGGCCGCCTGGGTGCAGCTGCATTCTCTGGGCAGACGCTCCTGGTGCGAGGCAATGATTCGGACAATTCTGCGGGCCGTTTCGTTGTTGGCCTTCATGGTTTCGACTACCATTTCGGTATGTACAGCTTCCCCGGTGTCGCGCCAGCAGTCGTAGTCGGTAACGAGGGCCAGGGTGGCGTAGGCAATCTCGGCTTCGCGGGCCAGCTTGGCTTCCGGTAAAACCGTCATTCCGATAATATCGGCATTCCATGAACGGTAGAGCATGCTCTCCGCGCGTGTTGAAAACATCGGCCCTTCCATGCAGACCAGTGTTCCCTTTTCATGAACAACCGCGCCGGCTTCACGCGCAGCGGCAAGGACCGTGGTTCGCAGTTCGCAGCAATAGGGTTCGGCGAAACTGACATGGCCCACAATGCCCTCCCCGAAAAAACTTGATTCGGGGCGGTGCCGGGTCCGGTCGATCAGCTGGTCCGGGACGACGAGATGGCGCGGGGCGATTTCCTCACGCAGACTCCCGACGGCCGAAAGGGAAACGATGCATTCGACCCCGACTTTCTTCAGGGCCCAGATATTTGCCCGCGAGTTGACTTCGGTGGGCAAAAGACGATGTCCCCGGCCATGCCGTGGCAGAAAGGCGATCCTGCTCCCGTCGTCAAACGAACCCACAAGGATGCGGTCCGAGGGTTTGCCAAACGGGGTCCTGATTGCCAGCTCGTCGACGATGCGCATTCCGTCAATGCTGTATATTCCGCTGCCGCCGATAAACGCGAGACGAATGGGGGTCATGCCTGCCTCCCGGTGGATTGTGTACTCAATGAAAGATATGGCTCGGGGATGCCCGCGGCTTCCACGAAAATCACTTTCCTGCGACCGTGTTCTCCGCGCTGGATTGTGATGGATGACTTCGGCACCGAGAGGGTTTTTGATAACAGCTTGAGCAGGGCCTCGTTGGCCTTGCCTTCGACCGGGGGGGCCGTCAGATGGATCCTGAGGCCGGCGGCTTCGGTCTCGACGGCGGTCCGTCTGCTCCCGGGGCAGACGGTAACCTCCAGGACAAAGCGCACCTTACGAACCCCCGAGTTCCCGTGATCGGGCTGCAGCAGCCTGGACGGCATCAATGCAGGCCGAGCGCACCGCCCGTTCTTCAAGGACTGCCAGTCCGGCGGCAGTTGTTCCCCCGGGTGAGGTGACACGGTCCTTGAGGATCTCGGGATGTTCCCCACCCTCAAGTATCATCCGGGCCGAACCCAAAAACGTTTGTGCGGCCATGGTCAAGGCATCCGCTTTCGTCAAGCCCTCGCGTACCCCGCCTTCGGCCAGGGCATTGATGAGGAGGAAGACGTATGCCGGGCCGCTTCCCGACAGGCCTGTGACGGCATCCAGCAGCTTTTCTTCAAATCTGAAGAGCTTGCCTGCACACCGGAAGACGGATTCGAAGCAGTGGGTATCCTGCTCGGTGCAGCCCTCACCGCTTGCCCAGGCGATCACTCCGGCACCGATCAGGGCCGGGGTGTTGGGCAT
>JAKPMW010000187.1 GCA_029548715.1 Spirochaetota bacterium
AGGATGAGGCCCCACCCTCGGATGTAAGCTGATAGCTTTTTCCGACTGACAGGTCGGTCATGTAGCTTTCGCCACGGGTTTCGGGAAACACGACAACTATGCCGGTGAGATACCAGCGGACTGCTTCCGAAAAGGCAAACCCAAAGGATGCCCGGATCTCAAGTGAGGGCAGAAAGTAAAAGTAATCGTAAAAATCAAGCGAACGCTCATGATGCTGGTCATACGCTCGTTCAAATCCGATAACCGACCCCCGGAGCTCGAGCGATGCACTCAGGCTTTTGAAACACCACTCCGAAAGCACCCCGATCATGGGGAGGATCTGATCCGTCGTGTAACTGATGACTTTTTTCCCTGAGAGATATTGCCGTTCACTCCCTGGAGGATATTCAACAAACCCGTCCATCCCCTGCATCGCATAGCGCTGCCAGCCCAGGCTGGCTCCCAGCCAGACCTGGCCCCCGAAAAAGCCGCCCAGGTGAAGATAGCCGCTCAGTTCAAGACGAAAGGCCTGATCCATTACGAGATCGTGCTCAGAGTAATGAGTCCAAACTCCGTTGTAAAAACCGCTACTATCCTTCTCTGACCAGTCATAGTCCTTCATCCAGCCCACATGTGCTGGTATTCCGATAACGACCGAAAAGCCGAAAACCCAGTCCCCAGACCGAAAATGCAAGGCAGTCCCCAGACTGGGCTGCAGGTCGATATTCCAGTCCAGCCGGCTAAGGAGATAGTCGCCAATGAAAACATATTCCTTGATCATCCCTGACTGAAGGCCATTGAATACTTGCCAGGACACCGCCGCGTTGCCGCTCAAAAACCCGGGGGCCGGGGCCGCTGCCGGAAGGCTCCCGCACGTCACCCAGAGCACCATCAGAGCGGGCACCCACCCCCGGGGGTGCATCATTCCCCGAAACCTGTTGCGCATGCTCCGCTCCTTGTCCGCCCGAGTCTGTTCCTCATGCCACCTCAGCCCTTGTCCCTGTCTTCAGCCCGGATCTGGACCCGGCGGATTTTTCCGCTGATGGTCTTTGGCAGGGCCTCGACAAACTCGATAATGCGGGGGTACTTGTAGGGTGCCGTGACTTTTTTGACATGCTCCTGCAGTTCGCGCTTCAGGTCGTCCGTCGCTGCAAAGCCCTGCGCAAGGACGACTGTCGCCTTGATGACCTGTCCCCGGTCAGGATCGGGGACCCCGGTAATGGCGCACTCCATAACCGCCTTGTGCGTGATCAATGCACTCTCGACTTCAAACGGCCCGACCCTGTACCCCGAGGTCTTGATCACATCGTCCGCCCGACCTACAAACCAGTAGTATCCGTCCTCATCCTTCCAGGCGATGTCTCCGGTAAAGTAGTACCCGTCATGCCAGACCGAGGCCGTCCGTTCGGGATCCCGATAGTACCCGTTAAACAGTCCCCAGGGCTTTCCCTGTGAGAGGTCGATGGCCACCTCGCCCTCCTCGCCGACTTCGCAGGGTTTTCCTTCTGCATTCAAAAGCACCACCCGGTACCCAGGCGAGGGCTTGCCCATCGACCCTGGCTTGGGCGTCATCCAGGGGAAAGTCGCCAAGAGGACAACCATCTCGGTCTGGCCAAAGCCTTCCATCAAGCGCAGACCGGTGGCCTTGTAAAACTGCTCATACACCTCCGGATTGAGGGGTTCGCCCGCAGTGACACAGTATTTCAGTGAAGAGAGATCAAATCTGGACAAGTCCTGCTTGATCAGGAAGCGATAGATCGTGGGCGGGGCGCAAAAGGTCGTCACCCCGTTTTCACTGGCCCGTTCCAGCAAGGTCAGCGCATCGAATTTGTCATAGTCATGCACAAAGATGGCAGTCCCGGCCAGCCACTGCCCGTAGATCTTGCCCCAGACCGCCTTGGCCCAGCCGGTATCGGCCACCGTATAATGCAGCCCGTCGTCCTGCACGTTTTGCCAGTATTTTGCCGTGATGATGTGCCCCAATGGATAGGCAAAATCGTGATTGACCATCTTGGGGTATCCGGCGGTACCAGAGGTAAAATACAGCAGCATGATGTCGCTGTTTTTTGCGGCAGCCTCACCCGTCGGGCGGTCAAAGATCTCGTGGGCGATCTCCATCTCGGCATCGTAATTGACCCAGCCTGGTCGATCGGCTCCAAGAATGAGACGTGCCTGCAACGAGGGGTGCCCGTGGGCAGCCGCTGCATCAATCGCGTCAACGAGAGGCTGCTCGTTAACCGAGATGATCATCTTGACATCAGCGCTTGTGATCCGGTAGACAAGATCGTGCTCGGTCAGCATGTGGGTAGCCGGGATCGCGATCGCACCCAGCTTGTGCAGGGCCAGGATGCAAAACCAGAATTCAAAGCGGCCCTTCAGGGTCATCATCACGGCATCGCCCTTGCCAATCCCGTGCTTGCGCAACACATTGGCCGCACGGTCACTGTAGCGCTTGAGATCGGCAAAAGTAAAGACATGTCTGTCACCATGATCGTTGACCCAGACCATGGCTCGTTTGTCCGGTGTCAGGGCTGCGATGGCATCAACAACATCAAAGGCAAAGTTGAACTGGTCAGGGGTATGTATGCGAAAGTTTTCGAAAAAATCCTCATAGGATGAAAACTCCGTCCTGTTGACAAAACGATCAAGAAACATGGATCCACCTTTTCATGATTGTATTGAATGAAGACCTGCGAGAGTGTCCAAAATCTATAATACAACAGCGAGAAATTTCGCCGGACGCCCGTCAAGGGCCTCCATGGCATGCGGGTGCGAGGAATCAAAATAGATACTGTCCCCCGCTTCAAGGATGACTTCGTTATTGTGAATATACACTTTCATCCGGCCCTCAAGCACGTAGTCACACTCCTGCCCCGGGTGCGCATTGAGGTGCGGCTCGTACCCGTTCTTGGGTTCGACTGTCACAACAAAAAACTCACCCTTTTTATGCATAAAGTTGGCTGCAATGTTTTGATATCCGTATTCCTTGCGCCGTTCGACCCGCACGCCCTGGTCACGCCGGGTAACGGTAAACACGTTCATCCGGGGATTTTCTCCTGTCAGGAGGGTGCCCATATCCATCTCGAGGCGCTGGGCTATCCCGTACAGCACACTTGCCGGGATATCCTCGATCCCCTCCTCATACCGCGCATACACTTTGGCGTCGATACCCAGATATGACGCCATCTCTTCCCCGCTCAACTGCCGGATATCCCTCATCTCCCGGACCCGGGCGGCGATTTCTCGTATTGTGTCCTGCATCATCCTGCTCCTTCCAGCAACTCCTGGGGAGAGCATACCATACCCGGAGGCAACGGTCAAAGTGGCTTGAAGGCAAAAAAAGGCTGGTCCCGGTATCAGCCGGAACCAGCCTGTCCGAAAACAAGGGCGCACCCGGTTACAAATCTGCGGATGCCGATACGGGGCCCAAACCGGCTTGCGCAGCAAGCCAGGATCAGACGTTGAACAGGAAGTGCATGACATCCCCGTCCTGGACCGCATATTCCTTGCCCTCGGTCCTGAGGACACCGGCAGTCCGTGCGCCCGCCTCACCCTTGTGTGCAATGTAGTCTGCGTAGCCAATCACCTCGGCCCTGATGAAACCGCGTTCAAAGTCATTATGGATGACGGACGCCGCCTTGGGGGCCTTCCAGCCCCGCTCAATCGTCCAGGCCCGCACCTCTTTTGGTCCGGCCGTAAAATAACTCATCAGCCCCAGGGCGTGGTACCCGGCATGGATGATCTGGTCCAGGCCGCTCTCGCGCACACCCATCGCTTCGAGATACTCGGCACGCTCGGACTCTGCCATGTCGATCAGCTCTTCCTCGATTTTCGCACAAAGGGTAATGACTTCGCCATTATGGGAAGAGGCAAACTGGCGCACAGCCTCGACATGGGCGTTCCCTTTTGCCAGCCCCGCCTCATCCACATTGGCGCCGTAAATCACGTGCTTGCCCGACAAAAAACGCAGCTCCTGGTTGATCTGGGCAAAGTCTTCAGTATCGCGACCAGAAAATCCTGATGCCGGATTTCCTGCATCGAGATGGGACAGGAGCGTCTTGGCCGTCTCGAGCTGACCGGCGATCTTTTTGTCCTGTCGTGCCTGTTTTTCAAGCCGTTCGATCTTTTTCTCCAGCGACTGCATGTCTGCCAGTATCAGCTCGGTATTGATGACGGCAATATCCCGCAGGGGATCGACAGACCCGTCGACATGAATTACGTTTTCGTCATCAAAGCAGCGGACGATATGCAGGATGGCGTCCGTCTCGCGGATATTTGCCAGAAACTGGTTGCCCAAACCCTCGCCCTTGGATGCACCCTTGACCA
>JAKPMW010000212.1 GCA_029548715.1 Spirochaetota bacterium
TCCCACATTGCGGATATCGATTTTGGCAAGATCCAGATATATACGGGCAATTACTCTTTCTGGCAGCAGGCCAGCCAGCTTGCCATGCAGCAGAAAAAGGATCTCAACAAGAAGAACGCCGACAAGATCAAGGAGCTGCAGGAGTTTGTCCAGCGCTTCAGTGCCAACGCCTCAAAATCCAAGCAGGCGACATCCCGCAAGAAGCTGATCGAAAAGCTTGAGCTCGAGGAACTCCCCGCCAGTTCGCGCCGGTTCCCCTATGTTGCCTTTTCTCCCGAGCGTGAGGTGGGGAACGTGATCCTCAATGTCACCGGTCTCTCGAAGAGTATCGAGGGGGAACAGGTGCTGGACAAATTTGACCTGACCGTCAACAAGGGGGACAGGATCGCCTTTGTCGGGAGCATGACCCTGGCCAAGACAACCCTTTTCAGGATTCTTGCGGGCGAGCTCAAGCCGGACGAGGGGGAGTATCACTGGGGGCAGACGATCACCCTCAGTTATTTCCCGAAGGAAAATACCGAGTACTTCGACAGTGACAACAATCTGGTCGAATGGCTCAGGCAGTATTCAACCAACCAGGAAGAAGCCTTTGTGCGCGGGTTTCTTGGCCGGATGCTGTTTTCAGGGGAAGAGGGACTGAAAAAGGCCCGTGTCCTCTCAGGGGGTGAGCGCGTCCGCTGCATGCTTGCCCGGATGATGCTTTCAGGCGCCAACGCGATGATCCTTGACGAACCGACCAGTCATCTTGACCTCGAAGCGATTTCGTCCCTCAATACGGGGCTGGAGAACTTCCAGGGTGTTCTGCTGTTTTCCTCCCACGACCATCAGCTTGTGGAGTCGGTGGCAAATCGTGTTATCGAGTTTACACCAGGCGGGGTGATCGACCGGATGATGGACTTCGACGAGTATGTCGAGAGTGACGAGATTGCTACCCTGCGCAACCAGATGTACGGCCATGCCCAGGATCTGATGCTGTAAGAGAGGGTGCCGTGGACGGGACGATCGAGCTGTGTGCAGGGAGGGTCCGGGCCGGAACCGGCAGCATCACGGACGAGCGTGTGGACGCAATCGTCAATGCGGCAAATTCCGGCCTGCTTGGCGGAGGCGGGGTTGACGGAGCCATTCATGCTGCCGGAGGCCTGGCTGTCACTGACGCCTGCCGTGCCCTGCGCAGGGCAGAATATCCTGACGGCTTGCCGACGGGGCAGGCCGTTGCCACAACCGCGGGGAATCTTCAGGCACGGTATGTCATCCACACAGTAGGTCCGGTCTGGCGTGGCGGTGAAGACGGCGAAGACGAACTCCTCGCCGCTGCCTACACGAATTCGCTGGCGCTTGCCGAATCACTGGGTTGTTCGAGCATTGCCTTCCCCGCCATCTCGACAGGGGTTTATGGATTTCCGCCTGAGCGGGCGGCACGCATTGTTCTCCGGGTGCTGGAGACGTTTTTTGCCACCAGGCCGCGTGCTCTCGGCGAGGTCCGGCTTGTTTTCTGGAAAAGCGAACATCTTGCGCGGTTTTGCGCGGGAATGGGTGACGCATGAGACGCGCACCCGGGCACTCCGGTGTGGTGCAAAGCGGACCCTGGCTGGTGCGCTTTTGCCTTGGCCTGGCGCTCGTGCTGGTCCCGGGCATGCTGGCCCGTCTGGTCTGGCCCGTCTGGCCCCTGACGCTCTTTCCGGACATATCAGGAATCGCTTCATCCGCACGGCAGCCGGCCCAGGTCCAACCGTCCGTGACCAACCTCCAGCCGGCCAGCAGCAGCAATACACGTTTTCTCCATAACGCCAATGCCGGCCTGACGAATTTTTTTGCCGCCCTGCGCGGACTCGAAAGCGGGCAGCGCCGGCATGTCCGTGTCCTGCACTATGGCGATTCGATGCTCTGGCACGAGAACACCGCCCGCCGGATCCGTGAATTGCTGCAAAAGCAGTTTGGCGATGGCGGACGGGGGTTTGTCTATCTGCACCATGGTGACTTTGGGGTAAACCTGGACGGGCATACCGCCTCGGGCGACAGCTTCCCCCTCAACACGATTCCCTTTGAACACTTCAATCACAAGGAACCAAAATGGCTCAGTGGGCTTGGTTTCAGCGGGATGAGCTGGTTTTCCCCGTCACCTGCGGCTGTTACCCGCCAGCGGATGACCGGGAGGCCTGCTGCTCCCTGGACCGAGGTTGAACTCCTCCTGCGTCCAAGGGACTACCAGCGGGGGCGAATCCAGACCGTTACGGTCAGGGGGATTGAAACCGGCAGCAATGCACGCTTTGCCACCAATCTCCGGTTTCATCTGTCCGACGGGACCGTTGCGCACCGGTTTGCCATGCCCCCTGCGAGGGATGTCAGTTTTTCCTTTTCCGATCCCCTGACCAATAACGGGCCATCTGCCTGGATCGATGCCCTTCAGCTCGAGAGCGCGAAGGGACTGGTGTACAACACGGTCATCCACAAGGGTCGGCATATGGGCTGGATGACTGCCATCACCAGCAATGCCATGCGGGAGGGCTACCGGGCCTGGAAGCCCGATCTCGTGATCATGCAGTTCGGGATCAACGAATCGGCCTCGATCAACTGGAAGTCCTTTGATTACTCCGAGGAATACTACCTCAAGCAGATGCGTGAGCTCTATTCGCGTCTGCGGGAGGCTGTTCCTCATTGTGATGTCCTTGTCCTCTTACCCTACGAGAGACTCAAGCCGGAAGAGGGCGAATTCATCAACTACGCCGAACACGACAGGGTGCGGATCCTGCAGCGGCAGGTTGCTGCCGAATTCGGCTTTGCCTGGTTTGACAGCTGGGGTTTTTGGGGTGGGGCCGGGCAGATGCGCCGCCTGATCAGGGAACGGTTGGCCCATACGGATTACGCGCACCTCACAATGGAAGGCGGGGACCGGATGGGGGAGGGGATTGTCGCCGAGATTCTTGCTGACTGGACAGCGCAGGCCGGTGGGGAAAAAGTCAGGATCGAGGACAGGCGTGTGACCCATGGGCAGGTTGATGCAGGCGATGAGGCATCGGCCATCATGTTCAATTCGACAGCCTACCTCCTGTTTTTTGTCGTTGTGTTTTTGATGTCTGCATTACTCTTGCGCTTCGGGATTTTCAGGCTGGTCTTTTTGACTGTCGCTTCATGGTATTTTTACGCATCCTGGCAATTTTGGGCACTGGGGCTGATGTGGTTTTCAACCCTGGTCGATTATCTGGCCGGAATCATGATCTACGAGGCGAGGCTCAGGGGAAGCAGTGCAAGGACCAGGCTCTGGCTGGCCTTCAGCCTTGTGGGGAATCTCGGGCTTCTGTTTTCCTTCAAGTATCATGATTTTATTGCCGGGCTGATAAATCCCCTGCTGGAGAAGGCTGC
>JAKPMW010000234.1 GCA_029548715.1 Spirochaetota bacterium
CCTGACCCACGCAGAACCGAGACTGTTCATCAAAAAACTATGACAGATCGCAGTCACATGATGAAAAGCGCCTGTTCACGCTGTATTCCTACCTATATTTAGAAGATCTTTCCTGAGGAGTGTTCGATCCATGAACGTATCCCGCTTTGGGTCCATCCTGACCCGGCCCTTCCGACTGGCCCTGGCCATCGTCCTCTTTGCGGCCGCCACCCTTGGTGCCAGCCGTGTCACCATCCTGCACTTCAATGACTTTCATGCCCAGGTCATGCCCTACAAGGTCGAAAAAAACGATGCAACCCCTTCAGCCGGGCTGGCCCGTCTTGTCCACCTGCTCAGAAGCAACAGGACTGCCGACACGCTGACCCTCTTTGCCGGGGACATGCTCCTCGGCACCGAATACTCGACGGTATTCAAGGGTGAGGCAGAGTTCTCCATTCTCCGCGGTCTGGTTGATTTCATGACCATCGGCAACCACGAGTTCGACTACGGAATCTCTGTTCTCGAGGGCCTGCGTGACAAAAACATGATCCCCATGCTGACTGCAAACATCAGCTACAGGGACGGCCGGCCCTTTACCCGCCAAAAATCCGCCATCCGGACCGTCAACGGCGTCAAGGTAGGCATCTTTGGCCTGGTTGCCGAAACCACCCCGGACGAAACCAATCCAAACAACGTCAGGCAGCTCGTGTTTGCAGCCGAAGAGACAACAGCCCGCAGCATGGTGCAGGAGCTCAGACGCCAGGGTGCCGAAGTCATCGTGGCCCTGACCCATATCGGATACAAGCGAGACAAGGCACTGGCCGCAGCGGTTCCCGGAATCGACGTCATCATCGGAGCACACTCGCACACCCTGCTCCCCGCAGGCGAACGGGTGGGCTCAACCCTGATCGCGCAGGCCAACTGGGGCGGATCACATCTCGGCAAGGTTGTCCTGGACTACGACAAGACAGCACGCCGCCTGCGCTCCTCCGAGGCCAGTCTGATCGCATCCGCAGCATCCGTCCAGGAAGACCCGGCCGCCCTGGCAAGCATCGAGACCTACCGCAGGCAACTTGACGGAAAACTCAACGAAGTCATCGGCACAACAACCATTCACCTCGACGGGGAACGATCCCACGTCCGCTCACGCGAAACCAATCTGGGCAACTATATCGCCGACGTCCTCTGCCAGGCTGCCGGCGCCGAAATCGCCCTGATGAACGGGGGCGGAATCCGGACCTCCATCGAACGCGGCCAGATCCGGGTGCGGGATGTACAGAAAGTCCTCCCCTTCAGCAACACCCTCCAGACCATCGAGCTCCCGGGAAGCGCCCTCCTGAAGGTACTCGAACGATCAGCGGCAGACATCGGTGGCGGCGGCTCCTTCCTCCAGGTCTCGAAGGACATGAACCTGGTCATCAGGGGCAAACGGCTGGTCCAGGCCCTCTACAAGGGTCAGCCGATCCAGCCCGGCCGCATCTACCGCATTGCCACCATCGACTTTTTGATCGTCGGCGGAGGCGGATTCGTCGAGTTCAGGGAAGGGCGCAATATCAAGGCCGCCGGCGGACTTCTTTCAGAAGTCGTAATCGAAGCGATCCGCAAGGCAACAAACATCATGCCCCGCAGCGAAGGCCGGATCGACATCACGGATTGAGCAGCCCCGGAAGAGGGGACTTCGCCCCTTTGGATAGGGACTTCGCCCCTTTGGACAGGGACTTCGCCTGTTTGTCGCCGGGACATGACAGCGTACCCTGGCCCACAACAATAAAAAAGCCGGACGGCAGGATCATCTCCGCCGTCCGGTTTTTTGTTGCACACTGACAATCAGCGTCAATCAGGGAGCATCATCGCCTTCACAATTATCACAATCATCCATCGCCGGGCCACGGGGCGCCTGACCACGATGCATCCCAGGCCGAGTCCCCTCATGCTTGCCACTCCGGTCACCCGGCTT
>JAKPMW010000245.1 GCA_029548715.1 Spirochaetota bacterium
CAGATCGGGATCCCCCTCCTGACAAAGGGGGTGATTCCCGCAATATGGTCAACATGCCCGTGCGTCAGCACAACCGCGACCAGATTGAGTCTGCCGACCGATTCAAGCAGTGCCGCATCCTCGGCACCGGGATCGATCAGCAGCGCCTCGCCCCTGCTCTGGATTATCCAGGAATTTGTCTCGATGGTACCGACGACATGCCGCGTGATCTGCATCAGAATTCCTTTTTGCTGTCAAGCAGGATGGTCACAGGCCCGGCATTGGTCAGGGATACATCCATCATTGCCCTGAAGCGGCCGCAGGAAACATGGCACCCGGCAGCCTGGAGACACTGCACAAAATGGTAATATAACTCCTCGGCCCGCTGCGGCGAGGCAGCATTCGTAAATGAAGGCCGGCGGCCCTTGCGGCAGTCCCCGAAGAGGGTAAACTGGGAGACCACCAGAACCGCCAGTTCGCGTGCATCCAGCAGGGACACGTCCATATCAGCATCGGTTGACGGAAAAATCCTCAGTCCGGCGATCTTGTCAGCAAGATACTGTGCATCCTCCTCGGCGTCGTTTTTCCCGACGCCCAAGAGGACCAGCACCCCCGCCCCGATTGAAGCCACCTGCTCTGCTCCGACACGGACGGAGGCCTGCCGGACGCGCTGCACAACCGCCCTCATCGGGATCGCCTCTCAAGCGCGCGCATCTGTCTGCCTTCGATAAACACGATCCGGTCATCGCCACCCTGGGCATCCACCCCG
This sequence comes from Spirochaetota bacterium, assembly GCA_029548715.1. Lineage (GTDB taxonomy): Bacteria > Spirochaetota > JAGLSM01 > JAGLSM01 > JAKPMW01 > JAKPMW01. The sequence continues at coordinate 749 of JAKPMW010000245.1, forward strand.
AGGACCTCTCCATAGACCTCAACGGTCGCACCCGGTTTGTGAAGCACGGGACTCCGGTCGATCACCACAACCCTGGTACTGCGGTCAGAACTGCGATGACTGAGAGCCGGTGAGACCTGCAAAAACACCTGGTTTGTGCGCTGGACAACACGCGTCAGCCACTTGACGTAGACCCCCCGGAAGAGTGCTCCATGCTCAACAACATCGTCAATCTCGGGATTGTAGTGCATCCGCTCAGGCTGGGGAGATTTGACAAAGGCATCCAGCTTTTTCGCCACATCAAGGGAGACACGGTCTGCATTGGATGCCAGCAACCTGTTCAGAAGGTAGCGCGCCTCGTTGTGCTCCCCACTCTTCAGAAGGGCCTGTGCTCTTGTCAAGAGCGAGGACACCTCATCATCAGACAAAAAGATCTCCTTCGTCTGTGAAGAAGACTGCAGGGCCCGGTTGAGTCTCCTGCCTATATCCGTATTGAGCGGTATCGACGCCGGATAGTACCGGTCAGGCTTGAGCCCGGTTCCGGCACCGGCATGCCGCTCCAGGAAAAACCACTTGTTATGCACGCACATGAACATCAGCAGTGTGATGCAGGCCAGCATCACCCCGATCGCAACCCTGCGGGCCTTTGATACGGGAAACCAGGCCGGAATCTTCCAGCGCCGGGCGGCTTTTGGCAGAGCCACAAACATGGATGGATGCAGGCCCGCAATCCATGCCTCTATCGAGTCAGCCGCCTTGAGCTCGGCAAACCGTCTGCGGGCAATGGCATGGCGCGGATGGGTCTTCAAAACATCGCACAGCTCTTCGGTGGCCTCGGCCACATGATCCTGCCGCATCAACACGTACGAAAGTCCGCAGCGGGCCTCGGCACAGTCACGATCAAGTTCGACAGCCTTTTCGAAATACTCCCGCGCATCATCCAGGTATTCCTGATAGACACTGGCGATTCCGAGAAGGGTATGGATTTCTGGATTGTGCTTATCGAGGCGGGACGCCCTGTCCAGCACCTCCCAGGCATCCGCGAAACGCCGGGCCGCGAGGAGACTCCTTCCTTCCTCGATCAGCGGGCCGGCCTCATCCCTGGATATCGCATCAGCCATGCCTGTCTCTCCCGAATCTCTCGAGACATGCGCGGATATCGCCTCCGTGCTCGATCAGGCATCCGACAACAAAACCGGCCAGGGTCAAAAACACCACCAGGATGGTATTCCAAAAACCAATTGTTATCACCAGTATGGCGCAGACAAATCCCGCCAGGGCTCCTGCCATCTGGGCCGGTGATTCGTCAAAGATTTTTTTTATCCACTCGCCAAATCCTGCCATTCCAGCCTCGCTTGGTGCTCACTACCGGAAAGCTACCAGATGAAGAGGCCTGCTGTCAAGCAGAGGTCTGCATGGGGCATGATGTACAAACAGCAGGCAGACTGCAGTGCATCACGGTCTGCAGCGAATGAACAAGCGTCCGAAAAAGACACGCGCCGTCACCACAGACAGGCGTGACGGCGCATCAGATTCCGGAATAATCCGCTCACTCCTCGGTAAAAGTGACTTCCTCGAGAAATTTCGTCGTAAAATCTCCGGCGACAAACCGCTCATTGGAAAGAATCTGGCGATGAATCGGGATCGTTGTCCGTATTCCCTCGATGATGAACTCATCCAGGCAACGCAGCATCCTCTGAATCGCCTGGTTCCGGTCCCGGCCATGAACAATCAGCTTGGCAACCAGCGAATCGTAGTACGGCGGAATCTCGTACTCCTCGTAAATGTGGGAATCAATCCTGACCCCATACCCGCCCGGGAAATGCAACCCGGTGATCTTCCCCGGACATGGGATAAAATCCTTGTACGGGTTT
>JAKPMW010000246.1 GCA_029548715.1 Spirochaetota bacterium
CAACCCGGTTAAGAGGGGTTTGTCGACAGGCCGTTTTCCCCGGTATGGGCGCCCCTTGCGGGCCGGCCACCAGTGAAAGAGCCGGCCTTCCTCCTGCCGGCCAGCCTGATCCCGAATCCGCCAGACAACATCCTGCATCCCATATGCACCGGAAGGTGCAAGATACTCAAGCACGCCCTCCAGACCCGGGGGAAGCATGACCCGGTGCCGGACAAGCGCTGTCTCTTCAATTTCGAACAGGATGTCTCCGGCGCGAACCCGTGTCCCTGCGCGGGCCAGGGGACGAACCTCCCAGCGCTTCGTTTCATCAAGCGGAAAGATCTTTTCACCGCGCAGTAAAAACTGTCCCGAATGAGCCTCGAGAGCCGAAAGGGGACGCTGGATCCCGTCATAGATTCCACCCAGCAGCCCCGGACCGAGCGCAAGCGACATGGGCATCCCGGTTCCGACAACCGGTTCACCGGGACGCATCCCGGTATCATCTTCGTAAACCTGAATCGTGGCCAGTCCCTTCTCAAAACGGATGATCTCGCCGGTCAATCCGGCTGCCCCGACATGGACCAGCTCCATCATGGCCGAGTCTGTGAGGCCCTCCGCCCTGACGATAGGTCCGTTGACCGATACAATCCGCCCCTCTCTCATGGTGCTTCTCCCGGAATCAGTTTGAGAGCCGCCTGTCGCATCTCCCGGTCTTTTTCCCTGGCCAGCCCGGAAACCAGGATCTCGTATCTCAGCATCCCGTCCTGCGAGAGCACGATTGCCTCACAGGAAGCCAGAGCGTCGTCCGATTCGACAACACCGCCAAACCCCAGCCGGGTCACAAGCTCCCTGACCGAATCAGGATTCAGCAAAGCGGAGAGCCGGAGCACTGCCGCATCCTGCCCCATGATCCGTATCCCTTCCCTGATCATGCTTTCAAGCCAGCCGGGGCAAAGCTCCCTGCCCAGCGATCTGACCCGCTCGATGGCAGCCGGAATCATCCCGTCCAGGCAGGCCTGAATCCGGACCAGACTGTCCTTGCGGATCTCGAGTTCGGTCCCGCGCAGGATCCGCTCTCTTTCGGAAATCGCCTTTTTGTGCGCATCCGCCAGAATCCGTTCGCGGGCCTGGGCTGCAGAGCGGGTTGCCTCCTCAAGGACGGCATCCGCTCCCGTGCGCGCCTTGGCCAGCACACGGGCGGCCTTGCGATCAGCCTCGGCAAGAATCTCTTCTCCCAGGCGGCGGCCTCTGTCAAGCTCATCCACGTCTCTTGCTCCTTTCAGGATACGTCAGTCCGACTGGATACTGATTCCGATGGCACTCCGGATCGACTCCATCAGGGAGCGCCCGCCAAAGGTGCCCGAAAGATTTTCGGGAATTTCAATTACAAAGGGAATATGGCCACCCTGCCTGTGCAGATTGATCTCGTCAGCAAGTCCGGCGGCAAACCGCTCGGTGATCACGAGGACTGCGGTCTCGGGGTCGCCCAGGGCATCCCGAAAGATGGTGCCCGCCTCGCCCTGGCTGGCCGGTGTCCGGACCAGGACCCCGGCCAGGGCAAAGGCCGCTGCCGTATCAGCATCTCCAATCAGAAGACAGCGATACACAGCTTATCCGGCTTTCCCGACAAGCATGATCGCGATAATCAGGCCGTAAATGGCAATCCCTTCGGCAAGACCGACAAAAATCAGGGCCCGCCCCGCCAGTTCGGGCTTTTCGCTGATCGCGCCCAGGGCCGCCGAACCAACCGTACTGACAGCCCAGCCTGCCGCAATCGAGGAAAACCCGACAGCGAGAGCCGCCGCTATATAGAGGACCCCATTGTCACTCCCTGCCTGTTTCATCGGCTGGGCAACCTGCCCGCTCCCCTGGACCGGCTCTGCCTTCTGCACCGGCTCTGTCCGGTCTGCCGGCTGGGCAAACGCAAGAAAGGACCCAAAGCACACCGAGACGACGAGAACAAAAAGAGCTACCTTGACAAAATGCCTGTTCATCCCTGATCTCCTTGATCTGTGTGAATATGCCTGAGCGGCACAAATCGTTGTATCACATCATCCGCTGACGCGGACTCCATCCTCTCCACAAGGGCACGAATCTCCGCAAAGGAGTCCCGTGCATGGCGCCCCTGCACCCGTTGATAGCTCCCATCCGGCCTGAGCTCCCAGGCGTTGACCGTATCCATGAACTGAAGCTGCAGGACCTCACGCAAAAACTCGCGCAGGGCCTCGTCCCTGACGGGAAAAAACAGTTCGACACGACGGGTGAGATTGCGCAGCATCCAGTCAGCACTGGAGAGGTAGTACTCGTCATCCCCCCCGTTGTGGACATGACAGACCCTCGCATGCTGGAGGTAGCGCCCAACAATGCTGCGCACGCTGATATTATCCCCCGGCACCAGCTGGCAGATTCCGCGCACGACCAGCCTGATGCGCACCCCCGCGTCAGCGGCCCGGCCCAGGGCCTCAATGACACCACTGTCCGAAAGGGAATTCATCATTGCCGTTATCGACGCCTTTTGCCCCCGTCGTGCATTGTCCTCCTCCCGCCCGATCAAGGCAAGCAATTTCTGCCTGAAATCAAGCGGCGCCACGGACAGGAGGGAAAAACCCTGGGGCCAGGTAAACCCGGTCAGCATGTTGCAAAGGGCGGCCACATCATCCCCGATCACGCGCCCGGCTGTAAAAAAGGAAAGATCGGTATAAACCCTGGCCGTGCTCTCGTTGTAGTTCCCGGTCGCCAGATGCACGTAGCGGCGGATGCCATCCTGCTCCTTGCGCACCACGAGCAGAAGCTTGGCATGCGTCTTCAGCCCGGCCAGACCGTACATGACATGGGCTCCCGCATCCTCGAGCCGGCGGGCCCAGGCTATGTTGCGCCGTTCCTCAAAACGCGCCTTGAGCTCAACGATTACCGAAACATATTTTCCGGAGCGCGCAGCCCTCTCGAGGGCAGTGATGACCGAGGAGTCAGCACTTGTGCGATAGAGAGTCTGCTTGATGGCCAGGACAGCCGGGTCATCTGCCGCCTGGGAGAGCAGCTCAATCACGGGGGCATAGCTGTGATAGGGGTGAAAGAGCAAGCGGTCCCGGGCAGCGATTGCCTTGAAGACATCCCCTCCGCTGAAAAAACGGGGAGAGACCGGTGGCTGTTCCTGATACTTCAGGTCATCCCGCTCGATTGTCTCCCAGAGCGCAAAAAGATCATGCAGGGTAAAGAGACCCGCTATCGGGTACTGGTCCTCTTCCCCGACCCCAAGCTGACGGGCCAGCAATCCCCGCAGGGATTCATCCATGCCCTGTTCGTATTCAAGCCGGACCACCGAGCGGTGGTGCATCCGGGTCAGCTTGGTCTCGATCAGCCTGAGCAGGTCTCCTGCTGCATCCTGTTCGATATCCAGATCGGCATCCCTCGTCACCTTGACCAGCCAGGCCCCGGCCACGCTGTAGCCGCCAAAAAGCCCTGGAAGAAACATCCGCACGACAAGCTCAAGGGGAACACAGGTCTGCGGATCAAGCCGCACAAACCGGCCATTGGCACGCACAGGTATTTCGACAAACGAAAGCTGGCACTGTTCGAGCAGGTCTGTGCGGGCCTCGGCCACCCGCAGGGAGACCGCAAGATAGAGACGGCCCGTAACCAGATTCGGAAAGGGATGTGTTGTCCCGACAGAGATGGGAGTCAGGACAGGCCGGACGGTATCATGATAGAGTGACGAAAGCTCATCCATCCATGGCTCAAGCTCAGAATCAGTCGAGAGCAGCCTGACCCCGGCGGCCAGAAGCCCCGGGAGCAGTTCGCCGTCAAGAATCGAATACTGCATCTTCATCATGTCCAGAACCCGTGAGCGGATGCCTGCCAGCTGCCCGGCGGGCAGGAGACCGTCGGGCGAACGGGGCGGTACGCGCATCTCCCCAAGCCGCTTGAGAGCGGCAACCCGGATCATGAAAAACTCCTCAAGGTTGGACGAAGAGATCGCAAGAAATTTGATCCGCTCAAGCAAGGGGGTCTCGGGGCGCCCGGCCTCGGCAAGCACCCGGCTGTTAAAGGCCAGCCAGCTCCATTCGCGGTTGAGAAAACGCCTGCTCATGTTCCGTCCACCGTCCGCAACCGCTCAAGGACAAGCTCTGTTCCATAATAATTTTCGAAATACTGCTTTTTGTTTGCCAGGAGAACCCGCATGATCTCAAGGTACTCGTACTTCTTTCCGGCAAGTGCGACCTGGAGGCTGGCCAGGGCGTCACCGAATCTGAGCGCGAGGTGCTCGATGCGGGGCAGCCCGGGTTCACTCAGGGCATCGGCCAGCCTGATGACCGCAGCCATGCGAAAGATCGAAAGCCTGGCACCCTTGTCCATGGCCTTGTACCCGACGGCCGATCCCCCGGGGAGCCCCTTGCGGTGAAAGCGGACCGTCCATGAAATCTCCTCGAGCTCGCGGCAGGAAATCCCGAGGATATCCAGGGCAGCCACCAGCTCTGCAGAATGCCGGTGATGCCCCTTTGAGCTGACAAACATGCCAATATCATGGAGAACAGCCGCAACACGGATCAGGACCCGTTCACGGGGCTGGAAGGTGTCTGCCAGTTCGTCAAAGAGCATGCCCGCAACACGCTCGCACTCCCTGGCGTGTTTCTCGTCGTAATGATACTTGCG
>JAKPMW010000276.1 GCA_029548715.1 Spirochaetota bacterium
GGGATCCAGTCTGATGGCTTCCTGGAAATGATGAATTGCCTCGTCGATCCTGTTGACTTCAACCAGGGCCCCTCCCAGGTTGCTGTGCGCCCGGGCGTAATCGGGTGCAAGCCTCACGGCCTCTTGAAGCCACGGAATGGCTTCAGCGAACTTTCCCTGCCGGATGAAAATAAAGCCCAGATTGTTGTGCAGCTTTTGATTGTTGGGCTGTCCTTTGATCGCCAGCAGCGTGTACTGCAAAGCCTCGGCGAGCCGGTTCTGTTCGATCAAGACCTCCCCCATCCCGCCATACGCGGCGGAATTGTCTCTGTCGAGTTGAACGGCGAGTCGAAACTGGTTTAATGCCTTGTCGATTTGGCCAGTGGCAAGATACGTTTTGCCAAGCCATTCAAAAGCCTCATAATAATTTGGTTTCAATCCGATGACTGCAATGAAATGATCATGGGCGCCCGCATAATCACCCGAGTAGTATTGCACGATACCCATGTTCATGTTTGTTTCAGGGACTCGCCGGTTGATTTCCAGCGCCCTTTTGAGGTGCGGTAGCGCTTCACCATAATTTTTCTGTTTCATGTACTCCGTTGCGAGCAAGGAATGCGCCGCGTAATTGCGCTCATTCACTTCCAGGGCGCGACGGGCAAGGGTGAACCCGTCCTGCCAGTAGCTCACTTGAACGTAAGATGCAAGCATGCATGCAGCAACGACCAAGGCAGAAGCCAGAGCGGTGAAAGCCTTGGGCAGACGGAGTGCCTGGGACAGGTCTGAAAATCCCCAAGCCAGTGCGATGAAGGGGCCCATGAGCGGCACATAGGTGTATCGGTCGGCCATGGCGGCACTGCCCACCTGGATGAAGCCGATGACGGGGAGTAGAGTCACCAGATACCAAAGCCAGCCGATCGCAAGATAGGGCCGTTTTTCGGCCCACCGCAGGGACAAGAATGTCATGACAACGAGCAGAAACGCGCTTGCGATGACCGTGAGAGGGGAGAGAGGCTCAAGCGGGTAGAAGTAAACCAGCCTGGCAGGCCAGACCATCTTCCACAGATAGGCCACATAGGCCACGAACGCATTGGCAACTCGTTCGTGAACGGGCAGGGCGGATATGGACGCGACAGCCCCCCCCTCCAATTGAGCGTAGACGGTTATGCAACTCGAAACGGCAGACAGGGCAAGAAGAGGCATCTTTTCGTAAAGGAGTGGAAGAATGCGTTTCCATCCGATTGTGCTGTCCGTTGAGGGCGTCTTTTTCTTCTCCCGCGGCTGCCGATTCTGTTTTTTCCCCCGCCGTCCGGAAGGCAGAGGGGTCTCGACAGGGTCCGCAGGTTTTACCTCTTTCGTTTGCAGTCGGCCAAGAGGCCAGTAGTCCAGCAGCAACAGGACTACAGGAAGGGTCACGAGCATGGGTTTGGCCAGCAGCCCCAGGGCGAAGAACACCACGACCGGCCAATATGTTGCGATTCCGGGGCTCCTGGTGTACCTCAGGTAGACCCCTATCGTGAGTATCAGGAAAAAGGTGCTGAGAACATCCTTGCGCTCCGAGACCCAGGCGACGGATTCCACGTGCAGTGGATGCAGGGCGAACAATGCGGCCACAAATGCACTGCACCACAGAGCCCCGGTCATTCGTCTCAGAACGGCAAAGAGCAGAGCCGTGTTTACAATATGCAGGAAGACGTTGACGAGATGATGCCCCCCCGATTTCAGGCCGAAAATCTCGACATCCAGCATGTGGGACAACCAGGTGAGCGGATGCCAGTTAGAGGCCCTGAATGCTGAGAATGCCCATACAAAGCCTTCCCGGGTGA
>JAKPMW010000282.1 GCA_029548715.1 Spirochaetota bacterium
CCAGCCATTCATATATCAAACTGGATGAGTCTTGCCTGGAAATCCCATATTCATGAAATAACAATTCCAAACGCTTGCGCGTTTCACTCAAACAATCATGATTTATCTCAACAGCCATGACAGCCGAGCCCAATTCAGACAATGCATGTTCCAAAAACCAATCATCCGGCAACGAGTCCAACAAACGTCCTACTATCGCCAATAAGAACTCACCATTACCACAAGATGGTTCGAGTATTCTATATTGCCATAACGGTTTATCAGTTGTATATCCAACAAGATCAAGGATAAAATCGACGACCTCAGACCGAGTAAATACCGCCCCTCTATCCGTAGCAGAACCGTGTGCCAAGCATTTCGATACATCTAAAGCCGGAAACAGTTCAGGAGTATAATCTTTCACCATACAATCTCCCCTGCCCATCAGTCTTGCCACATCGGGTAAATATACACTCCCAACAAGCATTTCTCCAATCCCTCGGACTGTACTACGTCAACTACACCTTCGAGCCGCTCAAAAAAGGGATCGAGGGCTATACCGACGAGCGTCTCCGCTTCGAGTTCGGGATCAAGCTGTAAGCCTACGGGCAACGCAGATCAAAAAACGGCGCGAAATATAGCGACCGACCAGCATAAAATTGAAGCATTGCAGGATGCGAAGGGCCGGGCAGATCCGGCTTTTTGCATCACTACCCGGAACACACGCCGAAGCACCGGCCTGGTTACATCCCGTACACATGACTCTTTGCGTCGATCGCTCCCTTGATCTTTTTCTGCAGGGTATCAACATGGGTCAGGGTCTCAACATCATCCGCCTCCCCGACAAGCGCATCCAGGGCACGGAGCAAGACAAGCACTTCATCATATTTCAGGCCGATCAGGCTGACATAAGCCGGCGGCGGATTGGGCGTATTGGGCATGGTATCCTCGGACTGACTGTGATTTCGCCCAGCCTATCACACTCACCGGCGGACTGCAATTTTTTTTCGCCGCACCGCGTCCGGACTGCTGCGGGCTGAAAAGACGCAGGGAGGATTCGGTACGCGGGCCCCTGTTCCCCACAGCTTTTATGGGGAACAGCCTCAGACCGGTGGCAGGATGCAGCTTCCAGCAGGATCATGCGGGCGGGTCAGGCGCTCAGCCTCCTCTCCGAGGACTTCGCCCTCTCCGAGGACTTCGCCCTCTTCGAGGACTTCGCCCCCTCCGGGGACTTCGCCCTCTCCAAGGACTTCGCCCCCGGCATAGCAATAGAGACAGCCATGGGTGCAGGTTCCGTAGACCCCAATATCCCGGCTCTGGATACAGGCACAGGCGCTCCGCTGTCCGCGGTCCCGTCTGGGGTGCCTCTGCAGGGCCGACAGGGATGGCAAACCCTGGACCAGATCCTGCGCGCCACCTTCGGCAAAGGGCAAGAGGCCCTGCCCCTCCTCTCGCCCCAGCCAGTCCTGCAAGACTCCGTCCTCGGGGAAGGCCGAGCGCAACTGTCGGGCATCGACACAGGCCGAGTGTCCCACCCCGAGATGGCGCCAATCCCTTCGCTCGGCGCAAGAGGAGACAGTCATCCCCCAGGACCGGGCGAGCTCTGCAAGGCGTCCCAGGATTTCTTCGCGTTCGGCCATGGTGGGAGAACGCAACCCGCCCCCGGTCCGGCCACCTTGAAGCTGGCAGCCCGCAATCCGCGCTGCCACCCGGGGATACTGGCTGATCCCGACAAAACTGACGATCATCCTGCTGGTCCAGCCCGTGAGGGCTTCGCCGACCCGGGTAGCCCGCTCGACAAGCCGGTCACAGTCGATGCCGTGCGCAAGCAGAAGGGGATCACAGCGCCAATTGACCCGCTCCGGACCGATGGCCCGGGACCAGGCGCGAAAGGTCTCGATCCTGTCCTCGAGATCGGGCAAACCCGGTTCCAGCCAGTTCGGCAGGTTGTTGAGGGTATAGTGCAGGATGATCTGTCGGCAACCGGCCGCGGCCAGTGCATCCAGCCTGGGTACAAGCGCTGCCGGATTTTTACTCCAGAGGACAAAGACCCTGGCTTTCGCAAACGAAACCCGCTGGATTGCAAGCGAACGGGGATTGGGAACATCCGCAAAGCCCGCCCTGAACCGGTTTTCAAACCAGAGAGGATAAAGGGCCGGGATATCCGTGCGCCGGCTGGCGGAGATGATCAGGGGTTCGCCTGTCATCCCGGACTCATTTCGTCAGGCGGCTCTCGCCCGCCTTCTCACGATCACTCCGGCAGTCCGTCTCCCGAAACATGACAATGGCCCCGGGACCATATCCGCCCGGAGCTGATCTTCCAGGCTGGTCAGACCAGCCCTGTCTGCGCCACCACCCGGCGGAATCAGCCAGAGAGACAAGGAGGATCCCCCGCAGCCCCAGGCTCATCGCCGCCGCACAGGCCACCCCGGCCAGACGGCGTCCCACCTGCTGCCCGCCCGCCTCGGGCAGGACCGCAAGATCATGCAGGTAGAGACAGTCCGGCCTCTCCACCGCTGCGACCTGGCCGGCATCCAGTACCGGCAGGGGAAGAGCACTCTGCCAGGCCAGAGCGAGACAGTACCCCAAAGCCCTGCCTGCCTCGTCCAGCGCCATCCATGCGGTCTCTCCCGCCCGGGCCAGCTTGCAGGCAAACGATTCCCTGCTTTCGTGAAATTCGGGCAGGTGGGCCCGGGCCTGGATCGCAATGACGGCCTCAAGATCATCCGTGGTCATGCATCGAATTTCCATACTGGCAAATCTACTCACAGCCGGGCCACAATACTTCCCCCACAACGGAGGACTTCGCCCCCTGCGGGGACTTCGCGCCGGGAATGCCCTCATTGCTTTTACCCCCATTTATTAGTATATTTTATGTTCAAGGCCTGTACTGGCCTCCCGGAAGCATCCTCCCCCCCCTTGCACATGCCAGGTCATTGATGATGCACAGACCGGCATACACCACAAGGATGAAAAACAGTTTATGGAAAAATTCAGGGAAATCGGACTCTCCGAACAGACAATCCGCGCTTTGAGCGCCAAAGGGTTTGAAGAACCGACAGAAATTCAGGCCCGCACCATTCCCCTTCTGCTCGAAGGGCAGAGCAACGTAATCGCCCAGGCCCAGACCGGGACCGGAAAGACAGCGGCCTTTGGACTCGTCTTCATGGAGCGGCTGGCCGAATCGGCCAGCCATGTCCAGGCCATCGTCCTGACACCAACCCGCGAACTGGCCCTCCAGGTCGCTGACGAGATTGCCTCCCTGCGGGGCGAAAAACGCCTGCGGGTGGCCGCCGTCTACGGCGGACAGTCGATGAGCCTCCAGTTGCGCCAGCTCAAGCAGGGTGTGGATATCGTCATCGGAACCCCCGGCCGTGTCCTCGACCATCTCAAGCGCGGCACCCTCAACATCTCGCAGGTTGCGTATGCAGTCCTTGACGAAGCGGACGAGATGCTCAACATGGGCTTTATCGAAGACATCGAAGAAATCCTCGAGTACGCCAACGCCCAGCGCCAGCTCCTCCTCTTCTCGGCGACCATGCCCCAGCGCATCCTCGGCCTGGCGAAGAAATACATGCCCAAGCACACCCTGATCAAGGCCGAAAAAAAGCAGCTTGACAAGCAACTGATCGAACAGATCTGGTTTGAGGTCCGCGAAGGGGACAAGTTCGAGGCCCTCTGCCGGATCATTGATGTCGAAGAGGAATTTTACGGTATCGTGTTTTGCCGGACCAAGATCATCGTGGACGATGTGGCCTCACGCCTGGCCGCACGCGGCTATGATGCCGAGGCCCTGCACGGGGACATCGCCCAGCACCAGCGCGAGCGGATCCTGGCAAAATTCAGGGACCGGCATACAACGGTTCTGGTTGCCACGGACGTGGCCGCACGCGGAATCGACGTCTCAAGCCTGACCCACGTGATCAACTACTCAATTCCACAGGACCCCGAAAACTACGTCCACCGGATCGGGCGGACCGGGCGGGCCGGAAACCAGGGGACGGCCATCACCTTTGTCACCCCCAACGAGTACCGTGACCTGGCCTTTATCAAGCGCATCTCCCAGTCCGAGATCCGCAAGGAGCGGGTCCCCCGCGTCGAGGAGATTCTCGCCATCCGCAAGCGACGCCTGATCCGCGAGGTGCACCGCCTGATCGACGAGGGGGGGATGGAAGACTTTGCCGCCCTGGCCGATGAGCTGATGGCCGAGCGGGATGCCAAGAGCGTCATCGCCGCCCTGGCGGCCCACGCCTTTTCGGACGAACTCTCCGCGCAACGCTATGGCGAGATTCGCGAATTTACCGACCGGGACGGTTCGTCCGTGGATGCCTCTGGGCGGACCCGGCTGTTTGTCGCGGTCGGCAAACGGGATGGCGCCACCCCGCGCGGTCTGGTGGACTTTTTCCAGCAGGAAGCCGGCGTGCCGGGCAAAGCCATCCACGATGTCGCCATCTTTGACAACTACTCGTTCATCACGGCCAGCTTTGCCGAAGCCGAGCGGATCCTCTCGAAGTTTAAAGGGCAGAAAAACGGCTTGGGGGTTGTCGTCAAAAAGGCGACGGCACGCACCGGTGGTGGCGGTGATTTCCGCGGGGGAGATTCACGCGGTGGCAGACCGCCCTACAAGGGCGGTCCCCGCCGGCACTGAGCAATGCGGAGGCTTGCAAAGCCAGGCCTCGCCGGACCAGCCTTGTCACAACCCATGAAAATTCAGGACGCCATCACCCAGAAAAAACCAATGGGGCTGGCGTCCTTTTGTCTTATCCTGAGACCTTTTTCCGGAAACCCTTTTCACCGGCCAGCGTCACGACCGTCGAGACTGCCAGGGCCAGTCCAAAGGACAGCAGAAAGAGCGTATCGCTTGACAGCGTGGCACCCGGCCACCAGTCAGCGCGGATCAGGCTGGCATAGTCCGGACCCGGGAAAAAAAGCCCACCGACGACCAGGCCGGTCAGGCTGGCCGTGACCAGTGTCCTGATCCCGTAGCGCCTCCACCAGAGACCGGCAATGACGGGGACGATGGTCGCGGCGGCCAAAAGATCAACAACAAGAAAGAGATAGAGCACGGAGATATTGAGGGCGGCGACCATCACCGCAAGGACTCCGAGGAATGCCGTGCTGCTTCGCGCGAGTTTAAGCGCCTTTTTCTCGTCGTGCGGCCGGCCGGCCTTGCGCAGCATCAGGATGCTGGCCATGGCGTTGAGCAAGGTATCACTCGAACTCATGGTCAGGGAGAGGGCCAGCACAAGGACGATCAGCAAAAAAACGGGTGAGATGAATTTGAGGAGGACAAAGAGGGACTGGGCTGCAACCGGCTGGCCCTCCCCTCCGACCAGACCGGCCCCACCCGCGATCAGCCCAAAGACACCCGCCAAGGCGATCATCACGATCGTGATCACGCCCGCAATCCCGAAGGAGCGCTTCATCACCTTTTCCGTCGTGCAGGAATAGATCCTCTGCCAAAACCCTTGATGAAACAGGTTTGAGGCCGTCACTCCGATTACGAGGACGATCCCGAACTGGATGCCGGACCAGGAACCAAAGTCAAAAAGCTGTCCCGATTTCGCCGAGGTCAGATCAACCCGGTCGGCACTCCCCCCGAAGACCGCCACAAGGACGAGCAACAAGAGCGGCAGAATCACCAAAAACTGGAAGACATCCGTCAGGATACTGGAGGGCAGGCCACCATAGACCGCATA
>JAKPMW010000292.1 GCA_029548715.1 Spirochaetota bacterium
TGTTTTTTGCCCTTCCCCCCGAGACATCACTTGAGGCTGCCCCGGGATTTGTGGACAGCACAGTCGTGATCGATCTCTCGGCGGCCTTCAGACTCAACGATCCCGCTGTCTATAAAAAATGGTACAAGCACGAGCATGCCGCCCCGGACCTCCTGCCACAGGCAGTGTATGGCCTGACCGAGTGGAACCGGGATGCTGTGCGTAACGCAGGTCTGATTGCCAACCCGGGATGCTATCCGACATCGGTCCTGATTCCCATGCTGCCCCTGATTGCGCGGGGATACTGTGGAACCGGGCCGGTCATTGTTGACTCCAAGTCGGGTGTTTCGGGGATGGGTCGCAAGGTTTCTCCCGAGGCAACCTTCATGCAGATAGCCAATAACTTCAGGGCCTATGGTGTCGGGACACACCGTCATACTCCCGAGATTGCCCAGGAGCTGGCTCTCGCATCCGATCTTGCCCCCCCCGTGATTTTTACACCACACCTGCTCCCGATCGAGCGGGGCATTCTTTCAACCATCTATTTCCAAAGCGAAAAAAGTGCAGAGGAATGTCGCGAGCACCTGTCCAATTTTTACGAGGGCGAACCATTTGTCCGCGTATTGAATGGCGGACTGCCCGAGATTGCCCAGGCCGCCCATACCAACCTGTGTGTCTGTACTGTTGTTTCCTCGGGAACTCCGGGGACCCTGATCGCTGTCAGCGTGATTGATAATCTGGTCAAGGGCGCTGCCGGCCAGGCCATACAAAACATGAATGTGCGGTTCGGTTTCCCGGAAGAAACCGCACTCGTCTGAAAAAGAGGAACACATGGCAGTCAAGAAGATCTTTGAAAGCGTCAAGCTCTATCACGGAGATGGCGGGGTGACTGCGCCGGTCGGGTTTGTGGCAAACGGCATTTCATGCGGAATCAAGACCAATGGTGCCAAGGACTTGTGCATCATTTTTTCCCGTGATGCCTGCAACGCGGCCGGCATCTTTACCAGCAACCGGATCAAGGGAGCCCCCCTCAAGGTATCCAAGGGCAATCTGGGAAACAAGGTTCACGCCATCGTGGCCAACAGCGGGAATGCCAATGCCTGCACCGGGCGTGAGGGTGTTCAGAATGTCCGTGAAATCGGGAAGCGGATTGGGGAGGAATTCGAGATTCCGGCCAATTCCATCCTCTACGCATCAACGGGTGTCATCGGGGTTCCCCTTCCGATGGAATCGATTGTGTACGGGATCACAAAGCTCAAGCGCAAACTGATCGCCGAAAACAATGTCCGGAATGCAGCCGATGCAATCATGATGTCCGATACAAAACGGAAGATGGCAAAGGTCACCTGCATCATCGGGGGCAAGCTGATTACCATCGGGGCGATCGCCAAGGGCTCGGGAATGATCAATCCGAATATGGCCACTGTTATGAGCCTGATCACCACAGACGCAAATATTGCACCCAAGATGATGCAGCGGGCGCTGCGCTCGGCTGCCAAGCATACCTTCAACAAGCTGACCATCGACGGACAGATGAGCCCCAACGACTGTGCCCTGATGCTGGCCAACGGCAGGCAAAACAACCAGATCATCAACCGGACCGGGCTCAACTATTCGATTTTCGAACACGCCCTGACAAAGCTCTGCGAGTGTCTGGCTATGGAGATCATCAACGATGGTGAGGGTGTGACCAAGGTCATCACCCTGACGGTCAAGGGAGCAGTTTCGAAGTCCGAGGCCGAGCTCGCTGCCCGCGAGATTGCCAACTCGGTTCTTTTCAAGACCGCCATGTATGGTCAGTCCGCCAATTGGGGAAACATCATCCAGGCCATCGGGGCCACCGAGGTAGCCATTAATCCGGACAAGATCAATGTCTACATGAACGGCGTTCAGGTCTGTGAAAACAGCATGTTTAACGGATTCAAACCGGCTGACGGCCGTACCATCCTCAACAAGAGGAATATCCAGGTTGTTGTCGATCTTGGGGTCGGAAAGGCGAGTGACTATATCATTACGACCGACCTCTCCTACGACTACGTCAAGATCAACTCGCAGTATATCTAAAAACAAGGAATTCGTGTACCGGTATGGAAGCAAAGATCAAGCGGGCCGAAGTGCTTATCGAGGCGTTGCCCTATATCCGCCGGTTTTCCGGCAAACCCTTTGTCGTCAAGTACGGCGGGAGTGCAATGCTGAATGACGAATTGCGTGAAAAAGTGGCCCGCGATCTCGTTCTCCTCAAGCTTGTAGGGATCAATCTTGTCGTCGTCCATGGCGGC
>JAKPMW010000294.1 GCA_029548715.1 Spirochaetota bacterium
CCTGAAGCACGGGTATCCGCTTACCATCATCCGCAGCGAGAACAACCGGCGTGTCGAGTACTACAACGCGCTCGCCGAGAGTGACCGAACGGAGACGCCCGACGCCTTCCGGGGATTTGTCGAGCAGCGGGTGCTCGAGGCTTTGGAAAGGTATCTGGCGGTGATGGAAGAGGTGGCGGAATTCGAGTAATTGGAAAAACTCGAAAAGTCGTTTCCTGCGTTGTACACCCGCTGGCTTTTGTGTATCATCCGGCCATTCTTGCCACGCAACTGATTATTGCGTTTGCCGTTTCAGTGTGATGATACCTTGACAGATACCCTGCAAAGTATTACTCTTACTTGTAGGAGGTGTACCATGAGAATCACAACCAAGGGGCAGGTGACCATTCCGATTGACATCCGTGAGCGGATGGGGCTGCATCCTGACAGCGAGGTTGTTTTTGAAGTCCGCGAAAACCAGGTCATCCTGCGCAAGAGTGAGCAGGGTGAGGGGCGTCTGGATGCCTATCTCGAAAGGGTCCGGGGACGGGCTTCCAGCCGGCTCTCCACCGACGAGATCATGGCCCTGACCCGGGGCAGCGAGCCATGATTCTTGTGGACAGCAATGTCCTGCTTGACCTCTTTACCAACGATCCCGCCTGGTATGACTGGTCGGCCAGGGCACTCAGTCAGTGCGCTGAAACGGATACCCTGGCGGTCAATCCGGTCATCTACAGCGAGGTCTCCGTCGGCTTTGAGCGGATCGAGGAACTGGACCTTTGCCTCCCCGAGACCTTGTTCAAGCGCCTGCCCCTTCCCTGGGAGGCCGGCTTTTTGGCAGGCAAGGTCTTTGTCCGCTACCGGCGGGCGGGGGGCCTGCGGCATTCTCCCTTGCCGGATTTTTTCATCGGTGCCCATGCGGCCGTTTCGGGTCTGCGCCTCATCACCCGCGATCCCAAGCCATATCGTACATATTTTCCCACACTGGAACTGATTGCTCCGTAGGTGGGGACGGTGCATACCCGCCCAGTCAGTAGCGTGTCCCCTTTGCGGGAAACACGCTGGCACACATAGCGCAACTCAACCAGCAGATGAAGCGGGCCCGGGCCTTATCTGTTACCGGCGCGGGGTGGCGCGACAGGCCTCAAGGAGGAGGGCCGCTTCTTCCCAGCCGGGCTCAAGGGCGACCAGCGCCTGCGCAGTCGCACCTGCCTGTGCCCTCTTGCCAGCATCAAGCTGCCATTCGGCCAGCCGGTAGAGGCACCAGGGATGCCGGGGGGCCCGCGCTGCCGCGGCAGCAAAACATCTTCCGGCCTCTGCATGCATTCCGCTGGCTGTGCACTGTTCACCAAGAGACAAAAGCCGCATCGCGGACAATCCCTCAAGAGATTTCGGGACGACAGGCGCAGGCGGGGCAAGTGTGGCCACGATCGAGGAGAGTTCCTCAAGTCGCTGGATGGCGGCCCGGTCGCCCGAGGCTGCGAAGATGGCCGGTTCGCGTGACCTGAACCAGAGTGAGGCGTCCATCGCCCCGTCGTCCGTTGCCTGGCGGCAGAGCTCGGTCCCGGGAAAGATCGCGAGTGGGGAGACGACAGCATCATGGGGCTGCGCTGCCTCGAGGAGGGTCCGGGTGGCACGGATATCGGCACCGGTTTCATCCGGCACAGCACCGATCAGATAGACAGAGGCCACTATTCCGGCTCCCCGGGCGGCGGCGCAGGCCCGGATGACGGCCTCGGGGGTCACATCCTTGGCAAAGCGGGCCAGGGTGGCCATGCTGCCAGACTCGACACCAAACTGGATATGTTCGAGTCCGGCCTCGGCCAGTTCGGTGAGCAGTTGTTCGTCGACAGCATCCACCCGGGC
>JAKPMW010000311.1 GCA_029548715.1 Spirochaetota bacterium
TACCCGTACCGTCCGGAATCGTGGCAACAGGCTTGTCGCCGGCAGCAGCTATGGCAACCGGTTGATCTTGCGAAGCCGGTAGTTCGGCAGAAACACGGATGTGTTTCTGCAACTCGCTATTCATGGCCTCGCGCATATCCCGGATGTACTGACCGGCCACATCCGCAGCCCGACCAGCCGAGTGCACCCTGCCGTGCTGGAGATAGACACATTCCGAACACAAACTGCGAACGGCACCAATGTCATGACTGACAAACAGGACTGTCGTCCCACCTGAGCGGATGCGATCAAGGGCTGTCATGCACTTCGCCTGAAAATTCATGTCCCCGACCGCCAGGGCTTCATCGACAATCATGATCTCGGGATTTGATTTGATCGCCACCGCAAACGCCAGGCGGACGAACATCCCGCTGGAATAGGTCTTGACGGGCTGCCTGACAAATTCCCCGATATCCGCAAAGGCCAGAATCTCGTCCAGCCGGGCATCCATCTCTTCACGGGTATACCCCATCACGGTCCCGCTGAAATAGACGTTTTCGATCCCGCTCAGCTCGGGATTGAAGCCTGTTCCCAGTTCAAGCAGTGCAGATACCCGCCCATTGACCCGGACCTGGCCGGCACTGGGTGTCAAGACGCCAGTAATGATCTTGAGGAGCGTTGATTTTCCGGACCCGTTTTGGCCGATGATCCCGACCGTCTCGCCCTTTTTGACCTCGAAACTGACGTCATCCAGGGCATGAAAATCACGATGATATTTTTTGCGCAGGGGATGGAGGGATTCCTTGAGGCGGTCTACCGGCTTGTCATAGAGCCGGTAGACCTTGGAGACGTGCTCGACACTGATGGCAATATCCTGCGACACAAGGCACTCCGTTCTGATTCTCCGGCAGACTTTCCTGCCAAACACCAAGTATAGTGTTCTGCCTGCGCAGTGGCAAGACAGCCTGTCAGCCAGGTCTCAGGCGAGCATGCACCTTGCATCCCTCTACTCGAACGTACTTGTTCTTGCATTTCAGCCTCACATCCGCCATACTGTCTGTATGAGCATCGTGAACCCACATGACAAGATATTCCGCGAGATCGAGAGTATCCGCGAAAACGCTGCCGATTTTATTGCGGGCACCTTTCCACGGGAACTGCTGCAAGGCCTGGATCTGGAGACCCTTGAGCTGGATCCTTCAAGTTACATCAGTGAAGATCTTGAAGAGACCTTTTCCGATCTGGTATATTCCTGTCAGTACAACGCGAAGACACCTATCACCATCGCTCTCCTCTTTGAGCACAAGAGCAGCCCGGTGCGCTATCCCCATTTTCAGCTCCTCAAATACATGCTCAGTATCTGGAAGAAATGCATCCAGGATTCCACCCCCCTGAAAATCGTCGTACCCGTCATCTTCTACCATGGCACCAAACCCTGGCAACTCAAACCAGTTTCTGCATACTTTGAAGGCATCGACGCAACATTGTCACATTTTATCCCCGACTTTTCCTATATCCTCACGGATCTTTCATGCTACGATGACCAGGCTATCCGGGATACACTGTTTCAACGCGACGCCAATCGGATCTTGATGCAGCTTTTGAAATATGTCTTTGATGAACGTCTTGTCGACCAACACTTTACTGAGATCTTTTCGCCGGGCAGGGATGCTTTTACCAAGCCTGAAGGTCAACG
>JAKPMW010000350.1 GCA_029548715.1 Spirochaetota bacterium
AGCTTCAGCGAAACCCTGCCGGACAAACCCCTGATCAGGGTGGGCAACAAGATGGACCTGCCCGAAGCCCGTGAGAAGGCGGCCGCCCATCCCGGATTCATCCCGGTCTCGGCAGCCACGCACGAGGGGACGGTAGCCCTGCTCAACACGATCACCGAACAGCTCTCGAGGATGAACGCGACATGAATGCACGGCGGATTCTTGCACGGACAAAACGGGTGATCGTCAAGGTGGGCACGACCCAGATCACCGACAACGGTCAAGTCTCCCGCCCCCGGATCGAGGCCCTGGCGTTGGCCCTTGTCGAATTGCGCAAACGCAATATCGAGGTTCTCCTCGTCACCTCGGGTGCGGTTTCGGCCGGAATCGCCGTCGTGGGACTGCAGGCCAAAAAGGGACTGTCCATACCCTACAAGCAGGCGGCGGCGGCCATCGGCCAGACCAGTCTGATGCAGTTGTACGCCGATGTCTTTTCCAGCCACCGGGTCCCCTGCGGACAGGTCCTCCTGACCCGGGACGTGATGCAAAACCGCGAGCGCTACATGAACGCGTCCAACACCCTCCTGACCCTGCTCAAGCTCGGGGCCCTGCCCGTCATCAACGAAAACGATACCATGGTGGTAGACGAGATCAAGGTGGGTGACAACGACCGTCTGGCCGCCATGGTCGCCGAACTGGTCGACGCGGATCTTCTGGTCCTGCTTTCCGACGTCGACGGTTTTTACGAAAACTGGGCGGATCCCGAACAGCGGAGGCGTGTTCCCCATATCCAGGCCGTGACCAAGGCGGTGCGCGCCGAAGCCGCCGCCGAAGGAAGCAAGTACTCGACGGGTGGCATGAAGACCAAGCTCGATGCCGCCGAGATGTGCGCCGCGCGCGGAATCCACATGGTGCTGGCCTCGGGAGCGGATCCGGCAATCCTCTGCGGGATCATTGACGGCAGCGACGTGGGGACATTTTTCGAAGCGGGCCAGCCCGCCCTGCGCGGACGCAAGCACTGGCTGATCCATCACCTCGCTCCGCGCGGTCAACTCGTGATCGACGACGGCGCCCGCTCGGCAATCACCCTGCGGGGCAAGTCCCTTCTGCCCGGCGGGATCAGCGAGGTGCACGGGAATTTCGCGGCCGGTGACGGCGTCGAAATCATCGGGCGTGACGGCACCCCGCTGGCACGCGGGATCACCAACTACGGACGCGAGGATCTGGTCAGGATCGCCGGAAAAAAGACCTCCGAGATTGCCACTATCCTCGGTGCCGCACCCTATGAGGAAGTCGTCCATCGCGACAATCTGGCGCGGATCTGAGTGCTCCACCCGGGACCCGGTGCACGCTTCACCGGATGCATCGTGCTCTTTTTCGGTATTTTGTATGAGGAACGCTGTCCAGCCTGGATGATTGCGTGGAGGCCAGAATGCAGACGACACCCCGCGGGGAACGCATACAGATTGGAATATTTGGAAATCGCAATGCGGGCAAGTCCAGCCTGATCAACGCGCTGGCCGGTCAGGCCCTGGCCATCGTCTCCGAAAAACCGGGCACCACGACGGACCCCGTTTCAAAGGCCATGGAACTCCTGCCCCTGGGCCCGGTCACCCTCGTGGACACGGCCGGACTGGATGATGACGAACCCGGCCTGGGTGGCGTCCGGGTGCGGCGCAGCCTTGACGAACTCCCCAAAAGCGATCTGGTCCTGGCTGTCCTGGACGCCACGCGGATTGATGCGGACGCCCCTGGACTGAGCGAAATTATCCGGCGGGCGCAGGAACACGGCATCCCCCTTGTCATCGCTATCAACAAAATCGATCTCGTGTTTCCTGCTGCAGACACTCCTCTTCAACGTATCATGAGCTGGGCAGAGGAACGGGTGGGCGACCGCCTGCCCGCCAAAATCCCCCTCATTCCCCTCTCGGCCCAGACCGGCCGGGGCATCGTCCAGTGCAAGGAAGCCCTGATCGAAGCGGGCCGGCACCTGGCGCACGAATCTTCCATCACCGAGGGCCTCATCCCGCCGGGGGGCATGGCGGTCCTTGTCATGCCGATCGACAGCGCTGCCCCCAAGGGGCGCCTGATCCTGCCCCAGGTCCAGGTGATGCGCGATCTTTTGGACCGCGGGGCGCTTTTTGCCGGAGTGGTGCCCGAAACCCTGGGGATCTGTCTGGCCAGCCTGTCGCACCCGCCCGATTGTGTGATCACCGATTCACAGGCCTTCGAAGCGGTCGCCGCCATCACGCCGGAGAGTGTTCCCCTGACATCCTTTTCGATCCTCTTTGCCCGCTACAAGGGTGACCTCGCAGCCTACGTCGAGGGAGTGCGGGCCCTCGAAACCCTGCGTGACGGAGACAGGATCCTGATCGCCGAGTCCTGTACCCATCATGTCCAGTGTGATGACATCGGGACCGTCAAGATCCCGCGCTGGCTGCGCGAAAAGACCGGGCGCCAGCTCGTGTTCGACAAGTGCGCCGGACGGGATTTCCCAGAGGACCTGTCCCCGTGGGCGGCCATCATCCAGTGCGGCGGCTGCATGGTCACCCCGCGCGAAATCCGGCTCAGGATCGCACGGGCCCGCAACAAGGGCATCCCGATAACGAATTACGGGGTAATGATCGCCTGGCGCTTCGGGATTCTCGAGCGCGTGCTCTCACCCTTTGCAGCCGAGCTTGGCCAAGCCTGATCATACATCCGGGCACCCGATTTTTTCCCTGCCTTTTGTAATATTGCCATGCACATCCCCCAGCGCAGGACCTTCGCCGGGATACACACGACAAATATGCGATATCCCCCTCGGTCCCATCTCATGCACCTGGCCAGTCCCACTGCCTGTTTGTTAGAATCCGGGATTACACCCGCCGTACTCACCAGATATTTCAACAGCCCCACGCTGATGCCTTGATCCGCGCTCTGGTGTATGTTGAAGGTATGCGTACCCTGCTCCCGATCCTCCTCCTGCTCGCAATGGCAGCTCACACACTGGCTGCCACCCCTCTGACCAACCGCGCCCCCCGGCAGACAGTCGACTGCCTGATCACTCTCGAAATAGACGAGCGGGGCCAGACCCGGGTTATCTCGGACAACACCCTCCCCCATGCCTCGGCCCGCTTTTACGGCCGCATGCTGCAGGCCCTGGCCGTCAACGGGGCAAGCTGGCTGGCACGCTTCGAGTTCAGGCAGACAGTCTCGGCCATCGCTGCCCGGACAGATGGCGATCGCGCCTGGCTGCGGGCCGATGGTGGCCAGCCCCTGGCCCTGCCGGGCGATGACAAGGATTTTGTGCCCCCGGTCAGTGGCAAAAGCTTCAGCATCCACATGAGCCGCAAGCCGACAAGGGTGCAACTGATCGTGCGTGGCGATCGCATCCCCGGCTACCGCCCCGCACAGCGTCCGGGACTGCAATTGCAGCGTGAGCAGGCCAGGGATGTGATGGCCCGCTTCAGGCAGGCCCTCAGTTCGGGGCACACCCGCGAGGTTTCACGCCATATCCCCCAGCGGGGCGTCACGTACAAAAAGGGGACAACCCGCTCGCAGATTTCGGCAGCCGAGGCCCTGGGCATGCTCGGTACCCAGCGCGGGACAAGTCCCTGGCGTGGGACAAGTCCCCGCATGCAGAGCAGCGGAACCCGGATTGTGATTGACGTCCCCCTCGGCAGCGGAACCCGGCGCTGGACCATCGAGGACAGCGGAAGCGGCTGGACCGTCCGCCAGATCGAGGATATGGAATTCGTGCTTCCCGGCAGCGGGCGCTCCCGGCAGACGCAAAGTTTTTGGAATCCCCCCCGCTAAGCCCGCCCTTGGCCAGGTTGAGAAGCACCCCGTCAGGCAAACCATACCCCGAACGTGCGCATACGGAGTATGCCTGAGGCTGTTCCCCAAAAAGATGCTTTTCGATATTGCCGCCAGCCACGCACCGGACACCGCGTCAGGAGCCGGCCTGCCCCTCAAAGGGCGGGCGCTTGTGCCTGACCCCGGTATTCCCGGTCTGCCCGCCGGTAGCCCATTCGAGATACTGGGTGGGAAAACACATATACGTTTCGCTCCGGTCAGCGGTCGTGATGATCCAGAGCTCTCCAAAGGGGGTCTCGTAGCGGCTGAAGAGCCGGCCACCCGCATCAAGATTTTTTTCGTTTTCTGCATGTTCGTCTGATTCGATATCGCCCCAGTCTCCGTTGAAATGACGGATAAAATAAAACAGGGGGTTGATATTGCGGCCGCGGAACTCGGCCTCAACGCCGGAGGAGCAGTGAATGCGGCCAGGATCGAACAATTCCTTCATGCCACAAAGATACGCAGCAAGGCATCGTGAGTGCAGCCAAATTCGCGGGCTACCGCGCAACAAGGGTCCTGTCACTGATAACACGCCAGGCCTGATCGATATATTCCAGATGGGACTGATGATGTACCGCCCAGGTCTTGAGCCCCTTGCCGAATTTTTCGAGATACACAGCCGTTGCCTGCCGCTTGATGGAATCGATCTCCACCGAGGTGACATAGGTGTCAACCAGGACAATTCCTTCCCTGGCGAGATTCGAACCCATGGTCTGCATCCTGGGCTCGGTTGCGGGATCCCGCAGCGCAGCAAGCAGCAGATCGCCCCCCGTGGCGTCAAGATAGGCCCGGTATTGCCCTTCGGAACGGCTGCGGCAATACTCGCCCAGGGCCTTCTCGACAAGGGCCTCGTCCTTTCCGCAGGCAGTCAGGCTGCAGAGGAGAAGGGATATGAGGAACGTCTCAATCGTGCGCGACAAGCTTCCAGCCTCCATCGACCAGGCTCATTTTCCAGAACATCTCGGCAAGCTGCAGCCTGCCATCCCGGGTGTACTGCAGGCAGAGGTGCAGGTTGACAGTCGACCCGTCATCCTGATAGACCGCCCTGGCAAAACGCAGCCGCCAGGCCGCTGGAACTATCTCAAGCCGTATCAGCCGCTTGCAGACAGCCTCATGCTTTTCGGGCTGGCTGCCGGCAGCCAGGACCAGCTTTAAGGGAACACCCGAAAGCCGTGATGTCAGTGAAGCAACATCGCGTGAGATTGCGGCCTTGACTATCTCCCGGGCAGTCGTCTCGGGCGGTGGAAAACCCGCTGCACACGAGGCAGAGACCAGCACAAGAAGGGCAAACCAGGCGACTGTACGCATGCATATGCCCCCGAAACAGTTTTCCTGAATATACCATGAAGCGCTTCCCACCGCAATCATGATTTTGCGGAGCAGGTTTTCTTCAGCACGACAAATTCCAGATTCATGCGAATTTTCATTTGACTATACAAATGTTGTATTGTAGCTTTCCAGCATATTAATCACTCAAATTCGTAACAGACGGAGGGAAGTATGACGATTCAGCCACTTGGTGACAGGGTTCTCGTAAAAATTTCCGAAAGCGAATCCAAGACAAAGAGCGGCCTCTACATCCCGGACAATACCAAGGAAAAGAAAAACCAGGGGCAGGTTGTCGCTGTCGGTAGCAGCGAGGATATCAAGGTCAAGGTTGGCGACACGGTCCTCTACGACAAATATTCGGGATCGGTCTACACCATTGACGAAGAGGAACACATCATCCTGCGGAATGACGACATCCTTGCCATCATCAAGTAAGTTCGGCCTCTGCGACTCTGACCGGCAGGCTGTCCCGTGCGGACAGCCTCTTTTTTTATCCTCCAGGTCTACCGACACTTGTTGTACCGGTACCGGGCAAAAATATTGAGGAGAGACAGGCGTCCGATGAAAAAGACCATCCCTCTTGCATTTCTCCTCTGCACCATCTTGATTCTCCTGATGGCTTTTGCCCACTGGATCTGGAAAGACGGGCTGGCAGATATTTACAGGCGGCAAAACGCCGTGATGAGCCAGACCGTATCCGAAAATGAAGCCAGCCTGCTGTCTTCCGATGCCTGGCAGACCCGGCTTGAAAGGGTGTTTGCCGACTCCCCCGATCTGGGCATACTCCTTGTCCGTGACAGGGAGCACAAGCCCCTCTTCCTCAGATCGCGCCTGCCCCAGGCTGAAACACGGCTTTTTTTCGAACCGGCAGGTGTGCCGGGTACCAATGCCGGGGCCAGCACTTCCCTGCTTGAGATCAGGCTCCCGAACGGTCAGTCCGGCTCTGTCCTCTTTGCCTGGACCGACCTGGTAACAGAGGCGCATACAAGACGAATGCTTGTGATTGCCATCGTCGCTGCTGTCCTGATCATTCTGGGATGGAGCATGGCCGCAATTTTACTGTCACTGGTCAAAAAAAAGAAGCTCCCGTTACCCGTTCCCGAGGAAGAGCTTGACCCGATCGAGATTCTCTCCGAGCGCAACAAGCGTCTGTCTGAAGAAATCGAAGACCTCTCGGGATTGAGGGAAGTCTCAATCCTTGCCGGAAAGGAAACCTCCCTGGGAAGCCTGATGCAGCTGGCTGGCGGGATTCTCGCCTCACGGGCCAATACGGATCTCCGCTGGATCGCCATTTCCCGCAAAAACCCCCTGAGCACCATGGACAGTCGGATCCGCTGCCTGACACCCGAGCGGTTTTCCCGCCTTGAGACCCTCCTCGGCAACGGCCTGCGCCACAAGCAGGCACTCCTTGTTCCCCTCTCAAGCAATGGAAAGCCCTGGGGAATCGCCTGTCTCCACTGCACGCCCGAGGATGACCAGCGGGCCGTTCAGTACATCCGCCAGTTTTCTTCCCCCCTCTGCAGCTTTCTCTTGCGGGATCTGGCCGAAAACGACAGCCTGACAGGTCTCGCCTCGCGCCGGAGCTTTGATGAAATCCTGGCCAGGCACACCCGGAACGAAACGGCCCTGCCCCTGGCCCTGATCCTGGCCGATATTGACCACTTCAAGGAAGTCAATGACAGTCTGGGACATCAGGCCGGAGACCTTGTACTCAAGCAGACAGCCGGCGTGTTGAAAAATTCAGCTCCCGAAACCGCCTCCTGCTGCCGCTATGGCGGAGAGGAATTCGCCATCATTCTTCCCGGGACCGCCCTTCCTGAGGCGGTCTCGCTGGCCGAAACCATGAGGATGGAAATAGCCACTGCGGGCATGCTTCAGCACCGCTCGGTCACGGCCAGCTTCGGGGTCGCAGTGGCAGCAACCCGCCATGAAGCAGAACCGGCCCTGATCATCGAACGGGCAGACAGTGCCCTCTATTTTTCGAAGCAGCATGGACGAAACATGGTCAGCAGCCAGACGGCCAGCAGCTCCGGAGACAATGACGCCTTACTCAAACAGTGAATGAACCCAGGCCGTCCCCTCAAAGGGAACAAGATCGTCGACTCCCTCCCCAACCCCGATCCTGAACACCGGAAGTCCGAGATCGGCGATCAGAGGGAGAATTACCCCGCCTCTGGCGGAAGAATCGAGCTTGGTCACGATGGCCGCATCCAGGGGAACAGCCTCATGAAACGACCTGGCCTGGGTAAAAGCGTTTGTTCCGGCAGTCGCATCCAGCACTATCATCCGGTAGTACCTGTCACCCTCGGCCAGTTTTGAACGGACAATCTTGTCGATCTTCTGCAGCTCCCTGACCAGATTTTCACGGTTATGAAACCGGCCCGCCGTATCAACAATCACCAGATCATGCTTTCTGGCACGGGCCGCATCCAGGGCGTCGTACACGACAGCGCCGGGATCTGCCCCGGCCTGTTGTCGTACCAGGGGAACACCGGCCCGCGTCGACCATTCGGCAAGCTGATCCGCAGCCGCAGCCCTGAAGGTATCCGCCGCAGCCAGCAACACGCTCCTGCCGGATTCGGCGGCCGACCTGGCCAGTTTGCCCGCTGTCGTTGTCTTGCCCGAGCCGTTTACCCCAAGCAGCATGAGGACACTCATTCCCGGCCCGCCAATCTCAGGGGCCACAACCCGTGAAACAAGCTGCTCAAGAAAGGCGACAAACGCGGACTGGAGGGCCTCTCCTCCAGTGATGGCCTGACGCCCGGCCAGTTCACGAAACGAATCAACAATGCTCCGGGTAACCGTCACTCCGACATCGGAAGTCACGAGGATCTCCTCGAGCTCGTCGTAAAACTCTTTTTCAGTCTTGCGCGACCTGAAGAGAAAGGCCAGGCGCGAACCAAGTCCTGCCCGTGTCCTGGCCATGCCCGCACCAATTTTTTCTGTCAAAGTCATCCGGCTTCTCCCATGCCTTGCCTCGTTGAGTTAAAAACGCCAGTGCAGCCGAACCTGCTGGTCAGGCACAACAGTCAACCCGTCGGGTATGAAACCGGAAGCCTTTCCCAGATCACGGTCTTCAAGAATCAGGTACCGGACCAGAAAATACCCGCTGGCTGCCAGGCAGCCAACCGTGGCATTGAGCATGATATTGGAAGTGTTTTGCCATGAGCGGACATCATTGGCCGCACTGGCCATGCCGGCAGCATCGTTTATCCTGCGGTAGTGATAGTATTCAGAAAGACTGTCCTGGTAGTTGAAATATGTCCAGGCGTACCCGGCGAGGGTTCCTGCACTCGACCAGAAGGTGATATTCATCCAGAGCCTCATGTTGTCAATCCGCTCATCGATCGTAGGCTCACCCTTGACCACCCTATCAAGGGAGAGAAGCAGGGTATTTGTTTTCCCCTTGCTGATCTCGACCTGACGATGCCGTGAATGGTACCCGTCCTTTTCCACAGTGATCCGGTAGAGACCTGCCCTGAGGTTGGTCAGCACAACCGGCGTGGTCCCGGCAGCAACAAGGTCCACCAGCACATTGGCTCCCGGTGGATCGGATTCAACCTGTACAATACCGTAATCCGCTGCCGGCAACAGCTTTTCCCTGAACAGATAGCTGCGGTTGGACTCAAGGCTGACATCAAAAGTCCTCATCCCGAATCCGTCCTTGCGGATCTGCAAGACATGGTTTGTGGCAGCAACAGGTCGGATATCGATGGGGGTATAACCCATAAACTGCTTGTTGAGGTATACCAGTGCGCCCGCCGGTTCTGTCTCGACACGCAGGGACGCTGTCGGAAACATGATCAGGGCCTGCCGCATCCGGGTGGCAAATGTCTTGAGGTCAAGCAGGATCCGCTCTTCGGGAAAGGTCTCATGATAATTCCCGATCACAATTCCGCGGACAGCATTGTAGAGTGAGACCCTGACCCTGATCCGCCCGTCCTGTTCGCGCGTGTACTCCCCAAAGAGAACCAGATGCCAGGCCTGCTTTTTTGCGATCTCGTCCAGCGTCTGGTCATTACGCACCACAAGCTCGGAAGAAAACTGGAGAGACTTGCGCAGCCCGGCCTGCTCCTTGAGGGTCCGGACCGCCTGTTTCTCGTTGGTCCTGAAAACAACGCGCCCGTCAAGCGTCCGCGAGGGGAGCGCTTCGTCGACCGGCCATGGCTTGACATGCTGCCAGGGGCGATCCCAGTCGGGCTCTTCCTTGTCAAGGAGAATGTCCTCCCGCGTGACGAAAAAATCCGTCATCATCTTCAGCTCTTCCTTGAGCATGAGGGGAAGCGAGATGGCAAGATAATCAAGATTGGTCACCGAGGTCGCGTTGTCAAAGGCGAGCAGGCCCACCACATAGCGGTCAACAAACTTCGGTTTGGCATTCGTCGCCTTGTCAGTCGTCAGGGACATGGCCGTGATCTCCGGGGCCGCAGCCAGGATGATCAGGAGACCCAGACACAGGCGAACGCTGACTCCCCGGAAAACCGCCATACTGCTACTCGCCTTTCCGGCCAGCGCGACTGCGCAGCCAGGCAAAAACAAATTCATCAATTTCGCCGTCCATCACAGCCCTGATATTGCCGCTCTCGTGGTTGGTGCGGTGGTCCTTGACAAGGGTGTACGGTTCGAAGACATAGGAGCGGATCTGGTTCCCCCAGGCGATGTCGGTCTTGTCCTGGGTTTTCGAATCGATATCAGCCTGACGCTCGTTTTTCATTTTCTCGTACAGCCTGGACTTGAGGATCTTCATGGCCCGGTCCTTGTTTTGAAACTGGGACCGTTCATTCTGGCAGGCCACAACAATCCCGCTGGGAATATGGGTCAGGCGCACGGCCGAGCTGGTCTTGTTTACGTGCTGTCCACCCGCACCGGACGCCCGGTAGGTGTCAACGCGCAGATCGGACGGGTTGATCTCGACGTCGATATCATCAGCCACCTCAGGTGTGGGATACACCGAGGCAAAGGAGGTATGCCTGCGGTTGGCTGAATCAAACGGGGATTTTCGCACCAGGCGATGGATTCCCGTCTCGGCCTTGAGATACCCGTACGCATAATTTCCCCGGACATGCACCGTCACGCTCTTGAGACCGGCCTCATCCCCGTCGACCGTATCGAGGATTTCTGTCTCAAACCCGAATCTCTCGGCCCAGCGCAGATACATCCGCAAAAGCATGCTGACCCAGTCACAGGCCTCGGTTCCGCCAGCGCCCGAATGGATCTGCAGATAGACATTTGACAGGTCAAACTCTTCCTTGAAGAGGTCCTCGATATCCAGGGCCTCGTACTTTTTTTCGGCCAGGAGCAACTGCGAAACGATTTCGTCCTTGAGGGATGTGTCCTCTTCAGCGGCAGCCAGCTGGGCGAGATCCAGCAATTCGTCGACCCGTACACGCAAATCCACCCACGGCTTGACGTGCCGTTCGAGCTGGCTGATGTCACGGGCCAGCTTGGATGCCTTGCCTGCATCATTCCAGAGCGCGGGATCCTCCTGCTCGCGTTTCAGG
>JAKPMW010000367.1 GCA_029548715.1 Spirochaetota bacterium
GCTGAAAAGACCGGGATAAAGGCCACCGAGAGCGCCCCTTCGGCCAGGAGCTCGCGCAGGGTATTGGGGATCTTGTAGGCTGCCCAGAAGGCATCCAGAAGTTCCTGGGGAAAGTGGTAGTTGATCACCTGCATCCGCACCAGACCAAACACCCGTGAAAGGAGGGTGGCCAGCATGATGATGATGCTGGCCTTGATAAGCATCCGCTTGTCGCTTTGTGTCACAGAGGACTCCCCAACTGGCTGCCGCCCGAAAAAAGTACTCCCTCGGGGTGATGGCAGACAAGCACTGCAAGGACACCGGCACAACGCGTGGTTTGTATTTTTTGGGAACCCCCTCAGGCCGGTCGCTTATCCCCTTGCGGAGCCAGGCGGGTTCGCCAGCGATACAGGGCTATGCCGGATTCATGCGCCCGTCGCAGGGACGGACATCCGGCTTGCCCTGCCAGACCGTTTGGAATAGGTTTTTCCCATGCTCTCTCACTGGCGTCTGCTGCTCTGGCCCGTCCTGGCCTTTGCCGTGTTTTTTCTGTTCCGCTTTGTCGTCTTCGATATCTATGTGGTCCGGGGACAGTCCATGAGCCCGACCCTCCCCCAAGGGACGCTTGTCCTCATCCTGCGCTCACCGTTTTTTTCCGCTCTGTCAGCCGGGAACATCGTGATGGTCGAAAACAACCACGAACGGATTGTCAAACGCATCCTCGCGCTCGGTCCGGCACACGTCGAATGGAACGACCGCGTCATACGCGTCAACGGCAGGGATGCCTATCCAATCACTCCCGGCCAGCCGGTCCCGCTTCCCGGCAATACCTTCGTGGACAAAAACATGGTATTTTTATCGGGTGACAATCCGCAGGAAAGCATCGACAGCCGTTCGTTCGGGCCCCGGCCCATCAACAGCATCCTCGGGCGGGTCATCTTTGTCTTCCACCCGTTTTGGTAAATTCTTTCAGGGATACTGACAGGCTATGGACGGATTCAAGAGCACAATCGCCTTCTGGTTTGTCCTGACGGCGCTCGGATTCGTCGGAATCATCATCCGCGTCTGGTACATCTCGTCACCCGGAAACCTCAATCTCCCCAAATGGAAAAGCGATACCCGCCCCGAAATCCGGGGCTCAATCCTCGACCGCAACGGAAGTCCGCTGGCGCTGACCGTCCCGGCCGTGTCCGTCTTTGTCAGGCCCGAAAAATTCCGCCCCGGGACAAACCAGGCATCCCGCCTGGCCAGCCTGCTTGGAACCAGCAGCAGCGAAATCTCGGCACGCATCAAACGGGGAACACGTCACTTTGCCTGGATCGTGCGCCAGGTCCTGCCCGAAACCGGCGAAAGGGTACGGGCCCTGGAGATCCCCGGGCTCGAGACCGTGGACGAGCCGGCCCGGGTCTATCCTCACGGCGAGCTGGCCGCCCAGCTTGTCGGATTTTGCGGAGTCGATCATACCGGGCTTTCGGGTCTTGAAAAATCATTCAACTCCCTCCTCCTTCCCGAAAAACAGGGAGGGCTGCCCATCCGCAATATCGTTCTCACAATTGACCGCTACATGCAGTACATTGCCGAGGATGAACTGGCCACTGCCATCCGCGAGACTGAGGCCAGCCATGCCGTAGCCATCATCTTCCAGCCCCAGACGGGCGAGATTCTCTCGATGGC
>JAKPMW010000370.1 GCA_029548715.1 Spirochaetota bacterium
AAGACAGCCAGCAAGGCAATAACAAACACTTTTTTCATGTAATACCTCCATGGATTTTGTAACCGCTGCCACACATTCTAACAAATCATATCTTTCCCTTCAAGCAATATCACTGGCATGATGCATGTTATTACAAGACTCCGGACAGTTGCAGTCCCTCGAACTGCAGCCTTCCATCCGGGAGCCTAATACCGGATCTTGTCTTCCTTTATCTCCCAGGCATCAAAGGGGCGGGATGCCTCCCCGGGAAGAATGCGATTGGTTGCAATATTGCGTTTTCCAAACTCACGGACAACCTCGTCGTAGATAAAGGAATCATCAAAGCCAGAGGCGGCAGCGTCGTCCCGGGTTGCGCAAAAATAGATGTGGTCCGGCCTGGCCCAGTAAAGGGCACCAAGGCACATAGGACAGGGCTCGCAGCTCGTATAGACCTCGCAACCCGATAGCTGAAAACTGTCCAGTCTGGCACAGGCCGCCCGGATCGCGCTGACTTCGGCATGGGCTGTCGGATCGTTGGTCGTCGTCACCTGGTTCGTTCCGGAGGCAATCACCTCATCACCCCGGACAACGATGGCCGCAAAGGGCCCACCCTTGCCGCTTTTGACGTTTTCGATGGCCAGTTCAAGCGTCATGCGCATAAAGCGCTCTTCACGGGTATCAGCCATGCTTCCTCCAGTACCAGCACAGTCTACAGGAAAAACCAGATGGATTGCAAGAGGCATTCCCGGGCCAGATCCAGGCAGTACTCAGACAACATACATCGTCTTTCCATCACGAAGGATGTCACAATAGTTCGTACCCGGGAGCAAGGCCCCGCTTGTTCGATCGTCTTCCGTCGCAACGATGACAGGGATAGGGCTTCCCCGGGAAGAAGTTTGCTTCTCTTCTGGTCATTTTGTTCCGGACAGGATATCTTTCGAAAGACAGGTCGCAGTTCGGCCCGAAACCCACCCGGGGGCTGCCATGAAAAACCCATTGCTGGCACCCGAGCTGCACGAGATGGTCACCCAGGGTCGGCATGACGCCCTCAAG
Source organism: Spirochaetota bacterium (assembly GCA_029548715.1). Classification (GTDB taxonomy): domain Bacteria; phylum Spirochaetota; class JAGLSM01; order JAGLSM01; family JAKPMW01; genus JAKPMW01. The sequence goes on from JAKPMW010000370.1 coordinate 1,033, forward strand.
GAATTTTGTGAAGACGGGAACCCGGCTGTCATTGCCGAGCTTCTCTCGGCCCTTGACCCTGCCGAAGTGCGGTCCGTGCTCCTCCTGTGCGACCCGATCCTGCAGGCCGAGATTTTCAGCTTTCTTGAATATGAACTCCAGGTCGGCCTGCTCTCCATCCTCAAACGGCGCGAACTGACCCGGATCCTGACAAACATGCCGCCCGACGACAGGGCCGACCTCTTCAAGCGCATGCCGGAAGAGATGAGCGACGACCTGATGCCGGCCCTGGCCCATGCCGAACGTGAAGACATCCGCAAACTCTCGTCCTACCGCGAAGGCACGGCCGGAGCCGTGATGACCTCGGATTACGCCACCCTCGAAAAGGATCTCACCGCCACTCAGGCCATTCTTCACCTGCGCAAGGTCGCCCCGGACAAGGAAACCATCTACTCGGCATACGTAGTGGACCGCCAGCGCAGGCTCCTCGGTTCGGTCTCCCTCCAGGACCTGATCGTCGCCCGAAAAAATGAGACAGTAGCGGATATCATGCAGGAAAATCCGGTGCTGGTACGTACAAGCGATGACCAGGAGGAAGCAGCCGGCAAGATCCAGAAGTATGACCTCCTGGCGATTCCCGTAGTCAATGATGAAGACTCGCTGGTCGGGATCGTCACCTATGATGACGCCATCGACATCATGACGCAGGAGCACACCGAAGATATCGAAAAGATGATGGCGATCACCGGAAGTCACGAAACAGCGGCCTACATCAAAACCTCAGTCTGGAAACATTTTTCGAACAGGGCCATCTGGGTGACGATCCTCGCCATCCTCGGCCTGATCTCCGGGACGATCGTCGAAAAATATGAGACCCTGCTCGTCCAGTTTACCGTCCTGGCGGCCTTCATGCCCATGCTGGCCGGGGCAGGGGGCAACACGGGCAGCCAGGCCGCCACCCTCGTCATCCGCGCCCTGGCCCTCAAGGAGATCCAGCCGAAAGATGCCCTCCTCGTCCTTGCAAAAGAAGCCCGGATTGCCCTGCTGCTCGGATTGCTTTTGGGCGGTCTGGCTTTCGCCCGGGTGATTTTTTTCGGGCACTCGTCGGACGCCGCCCCCCTGCACCTGGTCGGACTGGCTATTGCGATCGCCCTCGGGTTGCAGGTGATCACGGCCACCCTCCTCGGGGCAATCCTCCCCATCATCGCCGCCCGCTTCAGGCTCGACCCAGCGGTGATTGCCAGCCCGGCTCTCTCCACGATAGTCGATATCAGCGGGCTTTTGCTCTACTTTACGACGGCCACCCTGATCCTCGGGATCTGAAGCGCCCTTCTGGCCTGTCATGAATATTGTGTATGCGTACTACCACAATACTTGTTTATGGTGAACACTGAGTCCCGCGATGGCGGCCGGTTGTTCCCCATACAAGACAGGATGCCCTGACGCAATCCCGGCGAAAACAGGCCCTCTCCTCAGAGCGGGCGAAAGACCCGGGCCAGCCCACCCATCGATGTTTCGCGATATGACGAATTCATGTCGAGTCCGGTCTGACGCATTGTCTCGACAACTTCGTCAAAGCTGATCCGGTGCCGTCCGTCCGAAAGCAG
>JAKPMW010000371.1 GCA_029548715.1 Spirochaetota bacterium
ACTGAAAAACCTGCAACCCCGCTCGTCCGAGGCATTCCTTTCCCAGGAGAAAGTCGAGCAACATTTGAGTGTGAGCCCTAAACAGCTTGTTGTGGCAATCGAGGGAGACGACCTTGCCGATGTCCTGTCACAGGGGGGCAGGGTTGACGACCTGGCCCATAATCTGTTGAAACAGAACGAAATTGTGTCATTTTCGTCCCTCGGACAAGTGATCAACGGATCAAGCGAACAGCAACACATTGTTGAAGCACTTTCTTCAAGCTCCGACCGTTTCCGTCTTGAAGGCGGCCTGAGAGACGATCTGACGCGGCAGGGCTTTGCCGTCGAACCTTTCCATGATTACCTCCAGAGACTTGCCAAGCTTGCCAACGCTCATACCCTCTCAATGAATGAGGGGATTGCCCATCTCGCAAACTCTCCGTTTCGAGGGATCGTAGAAAGGCATCTGATCCGAGATGCAAGCGGATACCACCTCCTTACCTACCTGAACTACCGTGGAGCGGAATTCCAGCAAAAAACTTTTCTTGCCGAATTGCAAAAGATAGCCCCACACTCACGGGCGACAAGTGTTGACCTTATCAGCGGACAACTCATCGAGTCGGTAAGTCACAGTTTCGTGCTGGTAACCATTATCGGCACCGTCATGATTTTATTCCTGCTCGTTTCCCATTTCAGCGCTCCTGCGGGGGTCTTCTATTCCCTTTTTCCCGTTGCCTGCGGGAGCATCGGCATGTTGGGACTCATGGCCCTCAGCGGCATGCGCCTCAATTTCATGAATGTATTGGTGCTCGTCACCATCCTGGGCATGGGAAGCGACTACGGCCTCCACATTGCGCACAGGGTCAGGAACTGCAGCGATAAAGAACGTATGGACCGGTTTATTCAATCCGGCAGAGCCGTGCTTCTTTCAGCTCTTGCAACCATTGCCGGCTTCGGCTCTCTTGCTTTCGCGGATTACGGGGCTCTGGCCTCAATCGGATGGGCCACCAACTTCGGGATAGCTGCGACGACCCTGTTTACCCTCTGGAGCCTGCCTGCGTTCATGCATTACTTGCACGACAGGGCAATCAGGAGAGATCGATGAACCCAGGTACGATGGAACCGGGAAACTACTGGCTTTTCAAGACCGAACCGGGCTGTTTTTCCTTCGAAGACCTGAAGAACCGCCCCCGCATGACCGAGCACTGGGACGGGGTCCGCAACTACCAGGCGCGCAACCTCCTCCGCGACCGGGTCAGGACGGGTGACCTGGTGCTGTTCTACCACAGCAGCATCCCCCAACCGGCCGTGGTGGGCATCGCCGAGGTGGTGCGCGGCGGGTATCCCGATTTCACCGCACTGGATCCGGACGCCGAGCACTTCGATCCCAAGGCGTCTCCGACCAACCCCATCTGGTACATGGTGGATGTGCGCTACCTCGAACCGTTACCCCGGCCGGTGACCCTGGAGCAGATCAGGGGGAACCCCCTGCTGGCCTGCATGCCGCTGGTGAACCGCAGCCGTCTCTCGATCCAGCCGGTCACGCCCG
>JAKPMW010000388.1 GCA_029548715.1 Spirochaetota bacterium
CCCGCAGGCAAGAGTCTCGCCCGCCCCCCGCTCCCAGGTCCGGATCCGGACCTCGCCGGGTCTCTCGACGGTGACAAATTCGACATTGGTCCGCTGGGGAAAATGCCTGTCATGCTCGATGACGGGGCCGATATGATCAAGAGGGAACCCGGCCACATCGTCGACAAAGATGACACAGTGCGGATTTCCCATGGAAACAAGCGTGACATCAAACCCGGAGAAGCCGCCCGTCTGGCGCATGACCTCCTCCGGCAGCTCAAGCCGCTGGCGAACGACCGGAGACCCTGAAAATCCGAGAGCGGGAATCAGACCCGGATCAAGGATCGCTTCGCCCATGTCAACACGCACCCTGGAAACCTTGCCATCAGGTCCCGTCTCCACGTCCAGCCGCAGGACACCCCGGCCGGTCTCGATTGAAAGCGAGGGACCGGCTGCCAGACCTTCATCGACCAGATACTTCGCGACACACCGGATACCGTTGCCGCACATGGCCGATTCACTCCCGTCACTGTTGAACATGCGCATCCGGGCATCGGCCACCCCGGAGGGCATGATAAGAATCAAACCGTCAGAGCCGACGCCAAAATGGCGGTCGCTGACACGAACCGCAAGCTCGCACAGGTTTTCCGGTGTCGCGTTATTAAAGCAATCGAGATAGACGTAGTCATTCCCGGCGCCCTGCATCTTGACAAATTTCATACAGCATCCCCGTTTGACAGACTCAATCCCCGTCCCGGGGACCCGGGGTAAATATATCAATCGTCGTCTTCATCGTCCGGTGACGACTCGGGAGCCACAGCATAGGCTTCAAGGATCGAATCCTGCAGTGCCGCGCGAAAATCGACCGTGATCGGATGCGCCACATCCTTGAACTCGCCCTTGTTGGTCTTTCGGCTGGGCATGGCGACAAAGACACCGCTCTTCCCGTCAATGACCTTCATGTTATGGACCACAAAGCACTCATCAAAAGTGACAGAGACGTACGCCTTGAGCTTGCCCTCGCCCTGCACCTTTTTAACCCGGATATCCGTGATTTTCATTGGTGTAATCCGCCCTTTTATCCGTTTGCACATCTTCCACGCGAAACGCTGTACGAAGACAGACATCCCATGCCCGATATCATAGCGCACCCGGCCTGGTTCCGCAATACCGTTCTTCCATAATTCTTGCGGCCGGGTTACCCGGAGGCAAAAAACTACATCTTCTCCTCGCTGACGCCTTCCGGCAGGGTGATGCCCTCCGCTCCGGGACGATAGCGCCAGGCAGGATCCCAGCTTGACAGCCAGACTACCGCCTCCATCCCGAGTGCCGGGGAAACAATGGTCTGCTTGCGGGCTATCCCCGTTGCTGGATCCCGCTTTTCGTAGACAACACGGGCCCGTTCACGCCCCTGCGCAATGGAGCGCACAGCACTGATCCAGCCTTCCCCCGAAAACTCAACCCGGGTACTTTCTGAACCGCCCTGCGATTCGATCACAAGAACAGAGCCGCCACCGGGCAGGAGGTCCGCCCGCACAGTCCCGTTGGTATGTATCACGGGGGACAGCTCGGCGAGCAAAAGCAGCTCATGAAGACTGAAGCGGATCCCCCCGCCTGCCCGGAAGCCGCTCCCACCCGAACGGCTCCCCCTGAGTACCCGCCGTTCGAGGGGAAGATAGAGGGCGAGCGAGTCACCCAGGGCAACAAGATCCGCCCAGAGTGTCTGGTCGAGCGAGCCCTCAATGGATACCCGGGTAAACGCCCGCGCGCGATCATGCCTGATCGCAAGAAAGAATCCGGCATCCAGGTCGCGGTCCTTGTACGAAAAATGTGCCGTGGCCTGCCAGGCGGGCCACTTTTCGCTCCGCCTGGCCTCGGCAGCCACAAGCCGCAGCATCTCGGCCACATCCCGCACCTGGGCGTTTGCCGGCCTGACCCGCTCCGGCGTGCATGCCGTGCAGCACAAGAGCACCATGGAGACCAGCAATCCGGCCTTTCGCACAAGGCCGGCAGGCAGCAAAAGGCTCATGGCACAGTCCTCCGGGTCACTCGCTCGTGTGCCGTAATCCGCTGCAGGCTGCGCGCCTCTCCCGGCTGAAGTTCCTGGACACGGCGCCATGCGGCAAGGGCGCTTGTGGAGCGCCCGATGGCCATAAGGGCATCTCCATGCCAGAGGAACAGCTCGACCTGCCGCTCCCGGGACAGCCCCCCCATGGCAGCAGCCCGCGCAAATGCCGCTTCGGCCTGGCGAGGTCTCCCCGTGGCGAGCAAGCCCCGCCCCCTGAGCAGGAGCAGGTCGGCAAGGTCACCCTGATCGCCCCGGGGGATAGCACTCCGCTGCGCCGGCAGCCGGGAAAGCGCCTCATCGATCAGCTGCAGGGCAGATTGAACCCTGCCCCGCGCCATCTCAAGCCGGGCGTAGACTGCAACCGCCGAGACATCACGCCCACCCTGCCGGTACCAGCCCCCCAACGAGTCAAGGGCTTCGTTGGTTTTTTTCAGATGCTCAAGGGAAAGCGCCTGGATGCGCACCGCCTCGGCATGCAGCGGGGCCCGGGACAAGAGGGCCCGGGTATAGCGGACTGCAAGCTCATGCTGACCCTCCCTGGCACGGGTCAGCGCAGCAGCCAGAAGGCCATCTCCATCCCCCGCATCCATAAACAGCCTAAGGGCTTCATCATAGCGTCCAGTCTGCACACAGGCCGCCGCCAAGAGCCCCATCGCCTCACCGTCCCGGGGCTGAAGCTCCAGCAGGCGGGAGGCGTAACCAGCAGCCTCCCCGGGGATTCCCCGGGCAAGCGCAACCCGCGCCTGCAGGCGCAGCCATGCCGGATTGGTCATCGCGCTGTCGCCCAGCAGGGATCGGGCCTGTCCAAGCCAGCTCCCGGCCAGCAGCGCAGCGCCTTCCTGCATGGCACGTCCGGCCAGAGCAATCGCCAGCCCGGCCCTCCGCCCCGGTTCTGCAGCAAGAAAAAACTGCACCATGGCCCCGGCGTACCCTGGCGAGTCATTGGTCATTCCCACAATCCTGCGGGCGCCATTTGTATCACCGCTCACAAGCAGCAACACCGCGAGATGTTCGGGCTGCCTGACGGCTGCGAGATCGATTCCGGCGAGAGATACAGTCTGCCGGGGAATCCCATGCCTCATGAAATCAAGGAGTATTTTCTGCTGCCGGTACACCGCTTCGGCGGGAAACCCCGCAGCCAGTCCAATAAGTGTACGCTCCGCCTTTTCAAAATCCAGCCGCTCACGATACAGCACGACGAGGGCGTTGGCGGCCCTGACCGAAAGTCCTGAATGCCCCGAGCGCTGCGCCCCCTCGAGGTCGGCAATGGCCTCCGGCAACCGGCCCTCCGAGAGCCTGATCATTCCAAGCGTGTACAAGCCATTCCCGTCCAGAAACCCGTGGGCCTTTGCACCTTCAAGCAACTGGCCCATCTCGCCCCTGTCGCCCAGTTTTTCGGCAAGCGCAATCCCCCGCTCCCAGGCGCTCCGGGGAGCCTGCTCGTCCTCAAGCGCCAGCTTCGCGCAGAGGAGTGCCTCACGCGTGTTCCCGGAGACATCGTTCCAGCGGGATCTGACCATTTGCCCCCGCCAGCCTGCAGCCCCCGATGCAACAGCCGCATGACTGGCACGTCCGGCCCGCTCCAGCCAGTCCCCCGCCCTGCCCTGCGCATGCATCTGCAGCGCATACTCGGCCTCAAGCACCCGCAGGTGAGGGTTGCGCCGACCCGAGGCCAGCAG
>JAKPMW010000011.1 GCA_029548715.1 Spirochaetota bacterium
CGCCGAGAGGCTGAAAATGATTTTCAGGGAACAGTCAGGACTCCTGACATTTGGCGATGCATACATCGAGAGTCAGGGTGATTATCGCAGGATCGAACCCCGCTAACAAATACAAGGGAGGGCCAAAAAACGGCCCTCCCCAGTGGACACGCCTGTCAGTCGCAATAGACCCTGAAGTCGATATCGGGGAAGATGCTGTCCTTGCGCTCAAGTGCGCTCACAACCGTTTCATCGACGGTCCCGCTTTTTACAGCGTAGTACAAATCGGTAAAGCGGTTGATGTGGTCCTTGGTCCGTTTGACAGCGTATTCGACCATGGTGTTGGTCTTCATGATGAATGCCCAGTCCGAGCTCTGTGCAAGAAGGAGCTCGCGGGCAGCCTGGTTCAATGCCCTCCGGATAACGCCCTCGGCGTTTCGGTGTGCGTTGGCCAGCTCGTTCATCCGTTCGGCAGCCTTGTGCAGGTGCCGGTAGATCCAGTCGTTGGTGCTGTTGAGCCAGACCTCGGCATAGCCCTTGTTTCCCCAGCTCGAGAGCGAGGGTGTTGCCGTCTGCTGATCGGGATGCCGCTCGAGGTATTCCGAGGGAGTGATCAGTTCGATGCAGTCTGATTCGGTGGACACCTTCCGCAGGAGGAAGTTGAGGAAATCCGGCCCCTCGTACCACCAGTGTCCGAAGAGCTCGGCATCGTAGGGTGAAACCACAATCGGGGTTTTGCCATCCATGACACCAGAGAGATGCTCGACCTGCTTTTCGCGGTTGAACATGAAATTGCCCGCATGCTCGGCGGCCATCTCAAGGGCCTTTTGCCGGTTGTAGGGCTCCTTGTACATGGTCCGGCCCGTGATCCGGTAATACTTGATGCCTGTATTGATGCGCAGGCCGGATTCGTGGATGTAGGGCTTGATGTATTCGAAATCGAGGTCGAATCCGATGTCACGGTAAAATTCGCGGTAGTTGAAATCGCCCGGGTAGCCTTCCTCGGACGACCAGACCGATTTGGACGACTCGATGTCGCGGCCAAAGGCCGCGACCCGGTTGGGACAGAAGAGGGGGGCAAAGACACCGTAGCGCGGGCGCTTGTCGGCGTGCAGGATCCCGTGGGAATCGACGAAGAAGAAGCGGATGCCCGCTTCGCCCAGGAAGGTCTCCAGGCCTGGATAGTAGCCGCATTCGCCGTTCCAGATACCGCGCGGGGAACGGCCGAAATGCCGTTCGTAATCCCGCCTGGCAACCTGGATCTGGGCCCGGACGGCATTGGGGTAGAGATCCATCAGGGGCATGAAACCGTGGGTGGCACCGCAGGTGATGATTTCAAGCTTCCCCAGATCCTGAAAGCGCCTGAATCCGGTGATCAGGTTTTTCCGGTATACATCCTCGAAGAGATACCTGCAGCGCTCGAATTTTTCGAGGTACATCTTGGCTGTTTCGTGAAACTCGGGCATCCAGCGGGTTCGCTCGACTTCCTTTTCCGCCAGCTCAATCAGCTCACGGATGTGCTTGAGATACCGGTTTTGCAGCAATTCGTCCGCCAGCATGTTCGCCAGGGGCGGGGTGATGGACATGGTGATGCGGAAGTCGATATTGTCCCGCACCAGACCCTCATAGACGTCGAGCAGGGGAAGATAGGTTTCCGTGATGGCCTCATACAGCCAGTCTTCCTCAAGAAAGTCCTCATACTCGGGATGCCGGACAAAGGGCAGGTGCGCGTGCAGAACGAGGGCGAGATAACCTTTCGTGTTTTTGGCCATGATCTTCCTTCCGTGTTGTGTAGTTGCCCTCTCAGGGGATGTCGACGCGGGTTGAGCGCGTTACGATGGGTGTGATCTGTTTTTCCATATCGCCATCGGCATTGACGGCATGTACGGGTATGACCTGTTCGCCGTCCGGCAGGGCAAAGCGGACACTGAAGGTTCCATCCGGGCGCAGCCTGAGCGGCTGTCCCTGGAGTGTGACTTTCGCATCGGGTTCGGTCGCGCCATAGACGATGAGCTCGGTGTTCACCACAAGCCAGAAATCCTTTCCCTTTCCGCCTGCCTCGTCCTTTCGAGGGATGTTGGACGAACTTGCAACGGCACCGGAAGAGAGGTTGGCCGCAAGATGCTGGGCAAGGAGGGCCCCGATGGATTCGCTGCCTGCCAGCTCGGTAACCTTGTATCCGCCGGAGATCCGGTACATTTCGGCGGCCGCCTCATCCGGAGCATGCCACTGGACGTCCTCGTCGATCCGGTCCGAAAGGGTATCCCGCGGGGTCAGGACCGTGTTGGAGCGGGCGATGAGGACAAAGCCCCCGTCTGCACCGAGGACGCCGAGATCAATGCACCAGGATTTGTCCGGTGTCGGCATCTGGAGGTACCAGTTGTTGGTGATATCGTTGACGTCCACGTCAAAGTGATCGTTGGCGTTGAAGCCGTTGAATGAGACGCCGGTGACATCCCAGACTCGCAGGACGAGTCGCCTGGTATCGGCACCGAGCATGCCCAGCTCCCGCCTCTTGTCGTGGTTGATCTCCCAGTAGACAAAGAGCCAGTACGGGTCGCGCACCATGGCGACGATTTTTGTATCGCCGTACCCCTGGGGGAGGTCCCGGGTTTCATCGATCGGGTACTCCGGCTCGGCGACAAGCCGCTTGTCCTGCATCTCGAATTTCTTGCTGGCGCCCTTGACTTCGAGGTTTTCGTCGTCAAGGCGGAGAGAGCGGGGAGAGCCCGGGCTGCCGTCGGATGTGACATCCATCGCCTTGAGGATGGCGTCGATCAGATTGGCCGAGGTCAGGCTGGCAGCCCCCTCGATGCCCAGTTCAGACGCGATATTCAGCAGTTCCTTTTTCGACTTTTGCTTGAGCGTGGTCTTGTTCATTCATTGTCCCTCTTTTTCGTGCTTGCGGTCCAGCGGTATGGAATCTGGACTTCAGGCTGAAGTTTTATCCGGTGCCCCGACCTGTCCAACCCGGCCAGGTGCCACCGTGCCTGTCGTCGGGCATTGACTTCAGGTAAAGGTACCACATGAAAGTCCCGAATTCAGCTTGTACCGGGCTGCAGACTTTTTTCGATGTCTGTTTCCTCCTCGCGGTCAGTACATTTTCCCCGATTTCTCCGGTTTTGGAAAGAAAAACCTGCAGGGGGCTGTTGATGTCGGGTGAAGCGCAACTCTGGGTGATAGTGCATGGACATTTTTACCAGCCTCCCCGTGAAGATCCATGGGCAGGTCTGATTGATCATCAGGATTCGGCTCGTCCCTGGCACGACTGGAACGAGCGGATCAATGCGGAATGCTATGCCGCCAATACGGATGCCCGGACCCTTGACAGGGATGGCCGGATCACCGGGATCATCAACAACTACGAGCACATCTCCTTCAATTTCGGGCCGACCCTGCTCTCGTGGCTTGAGCGCCATGACCCGCGCACGTATGAGGCCATCCTTGCATCCGATGCTGTCTCTGCTGCCCGTAATGGCGGACACGGGAATGCCATAGCCCAGGTGTACAACCACATGATCCTGCCTCTGGCCAGCGAGAGGGACAAGATCACCCAGATCCGCTGGGGGCTGGCGGATTTCGCCTCCCGCTTTGGCCGGCAGGCCGAAGGGGTCTGGCTGGCCGAAACAGCGATCAATCTGGATACGGTGGATGCCCTGATCAGTGAGGGAGTTCGCTTTGTGATTCTCTCGCCCACCCAGGCCCAGGAGGTGCGTCTGCCCGGCGGGGACTGGGTGGATGTATCAAACAATTCGATCGACACGTCTGTTCCATGGAACATTCACACCCGGCGGGGGAGCCTCGCCGTCTTTTTTTATGACCTTGAAATCTCCAAGGCGGTCGGGTTTGAACATCTTCTGACCAATGCCGGTCATTTTGCGGATCGACTTGCCTCCGCCTGGTCTGAGAGCCGGCTTGGGCCAATGGTGAACATTGCGACTGACGGGGAGAGTTACGGGCATCACGAGCCGTTTGCCAACATGTGCCTTGCCGCCATGATCGCCGAAAATGCCGTTCGTCCAAGATTCAGGCTTTCGAATTATGGACAGTACCTCGAAGCATGCCCTCCCCGGGGAGAGGTGCGCCTCAAGGAGGGGAATGGCGGACTTGGAACCGCGTGGAGCTGTGCCCACGGCATTGGCCGCTGGATGGAAGACTGTGGCTGCGGGGGCGGCGGGCCGGGCGGCTGGCATCAGCGCTGGAGAGGCCCGCTGCGGGCCGCCTTTGACCTGCTCAGGGACACGCTCTGGGATGCCAGCATGACGGCGGTTGCGGGGATGCTGGGTGATTTTGAGGCGGCACGCAACGATTACATCCACGTGATGCGGGCCGGGGAGCATGAGGCTGCGGGAACGGTCAGGGGAGACGGCTCGCGGTCTGCCTTTGAGGACCTGCTTGCACGGCATGCGTTGCGCCTGCTGACCGATGGGGAGAAGGCACAACTGAGGGCCATTTTTGAGGCGCAGCGAAATGCGCTCTATATGTATACCAGTTGTGGCTGGTTTTTTTCGGAGATCTCGGGGCTGGAAGGGGTTCAGTGCATGCGGTATGCGGCCCGTGCGATGGATCTTGCCGCTGCCTGGCTTCCCGAGGACATGGAGGAACAGGTGCTCGCGATTCTTGAAACCGCACCTTCAAACGTCTCGCATTTTGGCAACGGGCGCCGTGTCTGGACCGAACTTGTCCGCAAACATGTTCTGGACAGCGAGAAGGTGGTCAACCAGTTTGTGCTGGGTCACCTCTTCGCTGGTGGTCCCGAAAAGGGCCGAATGCTGTATTACACCCTCAACCTCAGCCAGATCGAGGAGACCCGCGGGGCCGACGGGGCATTCCTGTTCAGCGGAGCGGCTGCACTGGAGGACGGGATGAGCTGGGCGACCTCGCACTGGTTCTGGTTTGTGCGCTTTATGCCTCCCGCCGGGATTACCTTCTGGGCCCGTTCGTCTGATGATGCCCGCCTTGGCGGGTGGCTGCGCGAGGTATTTCGCGGCACCCCGCCCGGGGAGCTCTTTCGCCGGATGAAGGAGTGGATTCCGCGAACCCTCGGTCTGGGGGATCTCAAATACGAGCAGCGGGGACTGCTTGTTGAAGCGCTCTTCCGCGAAAGGATTGAGGCCCTCCAGCAGCCGGATGCGGCGGAGCGGCTGGATGAGATCCTTGAAATGGCAGCAGTCTTTGGCACACAGGGGGTTCCTCTGCCTGAAGATGTCAGGCCGGCAATCGAAATGCTTTGCAATTCCATCATCCGCCGCGAGCTCGTGCGGTTTTCGGCTGGCGACGATACCTGTGATTTTGCAACTGTGGCCCGCATTTTTGAGTCTGCGCGGCACACGGGGCTCAGCATAAACCGGACCGCGGTAGCGGACATCTATACGAGACAGCTGGTTGTCCGCTATGAGGCGTTTGCGGCCAGCCCGCTTGATGAGGGAGCCTGGTCTTCGCTGGCAGCGCTGCTGGCCTTTGCCAACCGGGCCGGGCTTGAATATGACCGCCGCTGGATCGAAAACCGGGCCTGGAAGGATCTGCACGGGATCGTTGTCCCTGCCATCAGTCGTGGCCGGACAGGGGACGATCTTCTGGTGCAGCGGTACCTTGATGCCGCCGAGCAGGTCAATCTGCAGATAACCCACTGGCGACAACGGGCAGCGGAAGTTTTCGGACAGGAGGCGGGGTGATGGCTGAGGTCAGTTCAAGGATCGTTGATTTTTTTGTCAGTCAACTGGGTGCGCCCTCCCCTCTCGAAAAATATCGCAGACAGGGAGAGTGGGCATCCAGGGATGTGATCCCCGCCTTTACCAAGGCCCTGCTTGCGAAAGGCAACCGCATGCAGCTCAAGCAGGCAGGGCGGGCCTTTGCCGCCCTTGTCCTTGAGGATCTCGAGTCGCTGTACGAGTACCAGACGGTCCAGGAGGCAATCGGGTTTTTGCCCAAGGTCTTTACCCATTATCTCCATGGCGACGGGGCAGGGATCTGGAAAACGGACAATATCTCTCCCGGATTCGTCTGCCTGAGGGAAAACACCCCGTTTGACTGTTTTTTCACCGAGGGTTTGTTGCTTGGCTTGCTGCAGCTTTTGGGGGCTGCCGGGGCAGTCGTGCACCAGACGGATTGCAGGGAGGACAACCCCCGCGCAAAATTCTGTGTGTACGAGCTCAAATGGATGCGCTCGAATCTGACCCGGTCTGCCGGACCAGCCCGACTCCCAAGGCGCCCGCGGTAACGCGGGTCTTTTTGTATCTCCAGCGGCTATATTTCAATCATGTTCGAACAACATATCGGATGTCTTGCGCGGCATCACGCGATGGACGACGTGGTCTCGCATCTTGCCAGTGCAGCCTCTGTTCGCTGCGGGGCCCTCTGGGGGGCTTCGCGCGCCCTGACGGCGCTTGCCCTGCAGGAGCGCACCGGACGTCCGCTCCTCTTGGTCACACCCACCTCTCATGAGGCGGAGGACCTGCACGGGGACATCCTGGCGCTTGTCCCGGACGGGCCGGGCGAGGCGGGGGTGCATCTCTTTCCCCATACCGAAATTTTGCCGTATGAGGATGTATCGCCATTTTCGGATATTGTGCATCACCGGATTTCGGTTTTGCATGCCCTGGTCGAGGGGACTGCCCGGATTGTGGTTGCTCCGGTGCGGGCCTTTTTGGCCCGGCTGATTCCCCGTTCCAGTTTTACCGGAGCCCAGCTTGTGCTGCAAAAGGGAGACCTCTACGAGCTCTCCGATCTCGTCCTCTATCTTGTCAATCTCGGTTATGAACAGACCTCCCGTGTCGAGCGGGCCGGCGAGTTTGCCGTCAAGGGCGGGATCCTTGATATCTTCCCCTCCAACCTCCAGGATCCCTGCCGGATCGAATTTTTTGACATCGAGATTGATTCACTGCGCCGGTTTGATGCCGGCAGCCAGCGCTCACTGGGGCCGGTTGAGAGCCTGCTGGTTTTGCCGCAGCGCGAGATCATGCTGCACGAGGAAAACAGGACACGGGCCCTCGCCGAGGCTGTCAGGATTTTTCCTCCCTCGGGGGATCGGGATGCCCTGGGCGATCTTTTGGCTGCCGGCTCCGATTTTCCAGGGATGGAAAACTACCTCCCGCTGTTTTTTGAGGAAACCTCTTCGCTGACTGATTTTTTCCCCGAGCGGCCTCTTGTCATTGCCGTGGATGCTGACGAGACAGTCCGACAGGCAACAGCGTTCGAGCGGGATATCGACGAATTATATAACGGATATTACAGTCCGATGAAGCTCAAGCTCCCGCCGGATGCCCTGTACCAGCCCCTGCAGGAGTGTCACGGCTTTGACCTGAGGTTCGAGACGCTGGCCACCAGTGAATCGTCCTCGGTGGCCATGCCCTTTGCAGCTCCACGGCAGTTTATGGGCGACCTCTCGGCCCTGTCCGAATCGATCCGCGAACGGACCGGGGCGGGGCAGGAGGTACACGTTTTTGCCACCTATGAGGGGCAGGCTGACCGGGTAGCCAGTCTCCTCTCGGACTGTGCCCCTGTCCGTGCACTGGAGCAGGCCCGTCCGGGAGTCCTGCATGTCGGGCATGCCCCCTTTTCGGCCGGGTTTGTTTCGGACGAACTCGGGCTGGCGGTTATTCTCGAACGCGAGATCTTCAACCGCAAGCGCTCCCTCCGGCGCTCTGTCCGCTCTGTCAACTCTGTTCCGATTGACTCATTCCTTGATCTCAAGCCCGGGGACCCCGTGGTGCATGTCCAGCATGGGATCGGCCTTTTTGTGGCCATCGAGCGGATGAACTCGCTGGGGCTCGAGAAGGACTACCTCAAGATCGAATACAGGGACAGCGAGAAGCTGTATGTACCGCTGGAAATGATCAACCTGGTCCAGCGCTATATCGGGCAGGACGGGGCTGCCCTCAAGCTGGATTCGCTGGGTGGACGTTCATGGGAGCGCACGCGGGAAAAGGTCAAAAAGAACGTTGAAAAGCTCGCAAAAGAGCTTGTCGAGATTTATGCGGCACGAATGACCCTTGAGGGCCACGCCTTTGGTGAGGATACGCGCTGGCAGCACGAGTTTGAGAGCGCATTCGAATTCGAGGAGACGCCGGACCAGGTCCGGGCCATCGAAGAGAGCCGGGCCGACATGCAAAGTCCCCGTCCGATGGATCGTCTGATTTGCGGGGATGTGGGTTTCGGGAAGACCGAGGTTGCGATGCGGGCCGCCTTCCGTGCGGCCATGGCCGGCAAGCAGACAGCCATCCTTGTTCCCACGACTATTCTGGCCGAACAGCACCATGCCACGTTTCGCGAGCGCTTTGCCCTTTTTCCGGCGGTGCATATCGACTATCTCAACCGGTTTCGCAGCAGCGCCGAGCAAAAAGAGGTTTTGTCCCGCCTTGCTGCGGGCCATATCGACATCATCATCGG
>JAKPMW010000014.1 GCA_029548715.1 Spirochaetota bacterium
ATACGGGAGAAATCTGTTTCCTGGATTTTCCGGTTGGCTCGAACAGGTTCGTTGGTATTGTCTGGCCGGAAAACTATGCTCTTTTCGGAGGCAGTCCCGAGCTATTTTTCCGAAACAAGCGGGTCAGAATCAGTGGCAGGATAGCGCAATATGGCTCCAAGTTTGAGATCATTATCAGGAATCGGGATCAGGTTGAAATCCTTGATTAAAGGCCAGGAGACGGTGGGATGCTAAGACAACTATGTGTATTAACCCTATTGAGCACAATATGCTCGTGTTCGTCGGGTAATGATAACTATTTTGAACCAGAACCGATCAGCGATTACCCGGACAGCCATTTGAGGGTTGTTAACCGGTCAGGTGACGATATATTTTTGTTTAATACGTATTTGGAAGTCTCATCAGTGCTTGGTGGAGTTCCGGAAAATGTTGATATAGGAATAAAGCCATTTTTCGGTTTTACGGTCCTGAAGGTAATTCGCTATGAAGAGTATTTGAGTGTTCGTCCAGACTTTTCCAACTGTCGGGTGATAGCGACAGCCTTTGCCTATGTTGCTGAAGACGGGGTGGCAGTAAAGACGATTAAGAAGACGAATGTTGGTGTTGACAGGGTGGTGTTTCGAAACACATCCGGCAAATATGTCGAAATCAAGCGGGATTCCTGGTATGGTGAGACCGCAACGCATCTGGCTCCGTACGAAGAGCAATCGATGTATCTGTCTGCCGGAACGCATGTGCTGTATTCGGGATTTATCGAAGTCTACAAGATTGGCACAGATGTGATTGGCGTCGGACGTCGTTTTAATCTGGCGGCCTTGCCTTCAATTCAAACAAGCGGGAGTGGTGCGCGCTATCCGTGCGAGGTCCGTGAGGAAGCAAGCCCTGAGATCAAGGATGTTCATCTGTTCGTTAAAAATCGGAGTCCGGAACGAACGGCCTTGGTGTATGGAGGAAAGATGTTGTCAAGTACGCTTGATCGTATGACGATTGCGCCATCAGGTGGTGCCGGGGTGTATCGATTCTCTGAGGATGGCAAGACATTTGCAGCCTTGACGCTTGCTTTGAGCAACGCTAACGGGGTTGTGTCACCGGCGTTTGCGGAGAGCCTGCATCTTAATGCGGGTCAGGCAGCATATCTTGTCTATTCGGGCTCAATCAGCAATGGAGCATGGTCTCTTGAGAGTGATTTTGCGGCTTTTGTAAACAAATAAATTGCCATAGACATCCAGTCCGCACAATTTCGCCGGGGCAGACCCCGTAAAAACACCCTGCTTGACACCCCCTTCCAGTCGGCTATCTTTATATGGTAGCAATGCGAATAAAGACTAAGGACGGTATCATGGCCGAACTCGAAGTATTTGAAAAACTGCCGCTCGGCGGCATGAACATCCGCGAAATCCCCAAGATTCTCGATGCCGAAGCACCAGCCATCTGCCGCGAGATGCTGGCGCGTCAGGTTGCAGCCCTCAAGCCCTGTGGTGTCAGCCTGCCGGCTGACCACGTTGTCCTCATGCTCGGTGGATCCAACGGGATCCTCAGGGCGGTTGCCATCCAGTTGCTGTTTGGCGAAAAGGTCCCGGTGTATGCGGTCCATTACGACCGGCGGATGATGATCGGTTCGTATCACGTCGATGCCATCAAGGAACTCGCGGCCCAGCGCGGTGTGGATACGCAGTGGTTCAATACCGATGCGACCGACCCCAAGGCCATCGACGAGGTGATTGCAGAGCTCAAAAAGAGGTACAAGGTTGTCCACCTGATCAACGGGATCGCGGCCGGGGCGACCAAGCGCTACAAGGAACATGGCTCGATCAATGTGCGCGATCTGGATGTGGAGTACAACAAGGTCCTGCAGTACCCGGATTTTTCAAAACTGGAGAACATCCGCAAGTTCGGTCTGGTCGAGGTGCCCCTGGCCGATGACGCCGACATCGAACGCACCAACAAATTCATGGGCACATCCACGACCATCTGGGCCGAGCCGCTGGCCGCTGCCGGGCTTCTCGTCAAGGGCACAAGCATCGTGGCCTTTGCAGATTATGATTTCGAAAAGGATGACCCGGTCTACGGGATGGGGCCCCTGGCCGGCGCCAAGATCCTGCAACGCGAAAGCATGAACCAGGTGCGCGAAAAACTGGGTGCCAGGGCCGTCCGCCTCTGCTATCCCGCCATGGACACCACGGCCATCGGGGCGATTCCCGGCGGGCTCCTCATGTTCGCGGTTTCGACCCAGGTGCTGGCCGAAAAAGGCAAGTTCAAGAACCTGATGGCCCTGGCCGCCGAAACAATGGAAATCTTCAAACCGGGCTACGCGGATGCCGAGCTGCGCACGGATGCCGACTTCCAGAGCATCCTTGCCGAGATGCACAAGCGCGAGGACGAACTGACCCCGGAGAATATCCGCGAAAAGCTGGCCCTCCTGCCCACGATCGACCTGCCGTAAATACGAATGCTGAAGACAGACAAAGAGGGGCGTAACAGCCCCTCTTTGTCTTGTTGGGTCCAATGGACCGCTACCCCGGGAAAAGTGATTCCTGAGAGGCAGCCTGTTACATTGCACCCTGGAGCTTCTTGAGGGCCTCGGCGACCTCGTTTGACTCGCGGATATCAGTGGGCAGGGCCATCAGGGCTGCGCCGAAACGCTGGCCGGCCGCCTTTGTCTCGTCCATGACGCTTTTGAGGGCTGCTTCAATCTTGTTTTTGTCAAGCGATTTTGCGGGGAAGCGCTGCTCGAGTCCGCCAACCTCGTCCTTGATCGAGAGCGCAGTGGTGAGGAATTCCCCGACAAGGGAGGCAGCCTCTGCGGCGGTCTTCGCGTTTTTGACCTTGGCGGTTATCGCGTCGATTTTGACGATCGTATTTTTGACGATTGCCTCGGCTGCCTGGATGGCCTCGTTTGTCCGATCCTCTGTCTTGCTGCAGGCTGTCCCCAGGGCGAGGACTGCGATGAGAAGGGTGCATACGGCTACGTGTTTCATGGATATCTCCTTGATGTGTGAAAGACGGATTCTGGTTCAAATCTCCCGCATTCGGGGAAAAAATGCAAGGGCTCCTGTCAAAGCCCGGCCGGTGTGTTCGGCTGAAACACTGGACAGCCGGGAGGTGCAAGTAAACCGTAAAAATCAATTCATGCAGCCAAAATCAGCAGTCGTGTGAGCTGTGATTGTGGGGACAGTCCGGCGCGCAAGGGGATCATGGACAGCTGCACATTGTGTGCTATACTCAAGACCGTGCATCAAAAACCAGGTATGTGGAGAGTGCGTGATGGTCAGGCGAAGAATTGTGCGCTGGGTGCTTGTGTGCTGTATGCTTGTGCTGGTTGCGGGGCTGCTCTGGGCCCGGGCTGGCGGTGGTGGTGGCGACAGTGGCGGGGGCGGCGATGGAGAGGGCTTGGGAGCCCTGGTCTGGATGATCATCGAGGTCCTGATCCACCTTCCCTTTCCCCTTAATATCCTGGTTGCTGCAGCTATCATCGGAATTGCCATTTTGATTGCCCGCGCCAAAAAGCGGCAGAGCATTCTCAACAAGATGCCCGATGGCCGCCCTGTGGACAAGGTGCGAGGATACGACAAATTTGCTGCGGCCAATCCCGGTTTTAAGCCGGACGAGTTTTATACAAAGGTTCGCAATGCCTTCATGGCCATCCAGGATGCCTGGCAGAAGCAGGATCTGGCCGGGGTGCGGCGCTTCTTGTCCGACGGAGTCTGGCAGCGTTTTGAATCCCAGTTCCGCATGATGCGTACACTCAAGCAGAAAAACACCATCGAAAAACTCGAAATCCACAATGTTTCCATTGACCGGATCGATGTGGATGGTTCGTACGATATCGTGCATGTTGCCATCCACGCCTCGATCATTGACCGCTTTGTCTGCGAGACGGATTCAAGCCTCAACTCGGGCGGCAAGGAGGACTTTGTCGAGTACTGGTCCTTTATCAAAAAGCGCGGGGCCGTTGCCAAGGACATGTACGGCAAGCCATCCTGCCCGAATTGCGGAGGCGATCTTTCCGGCGAATCGGGTGAGTCGACCAAGTGCCCCTATTGCGGCTCGATCACCAATTCGGGCGCATTTGACTGGGTCCTGGCCGAAATCACGCAGGCCGATGACTACATCGGAATCCATCCGCGTCTGCGCGCCACCGAAAATCTTGCTGACAAGGTTGCGGACCTTGTCGGGGAGAGCGATGATTTTTCGGTTCAGTTGATCGAGGACAAGGCATCCAACGGGTACCTCCAGCTTTTGATCGGTCGTGCCCTGCGTGACCCTGCCATGTTCCGCCGTTTTACCAGCGACGATGTATTCGACAAGGAGCAGGCCGCTTTTGACAAGCGCACTATCGTGTACAACAGGCTCTATCTCAATGATGTCAGCCTGCTGGGTGCCCGCCGTGCCGGAAAAAAGAATGTCCTCGCGATTGCCATCCGGGCATCCTTCCAGCGGGTTGTGCTGCATGATAACGGAACGGTTGAAAAGCTGGATCATGGAGTCTTGTCCCGCACCGAGGTTCTCCTGCTGGAGCGTGATGCCGATGCCGCTGCTTCCAAGGGCTCGCTCTATGCCCACAACTGTCCCAATTGCGGGGGCCCGCTCGAAAATGCGCTGGATACCAAGTGCAAGTGGTGCGGGGCTGTCCTCAACAGCACCAGCCGCGAGTGGATCATTACCGCTGTGATGCAGGTACACGAATATGAGCAGTATGTCTCCGAGCACAAATCCGAATTTGTTTTGCGCATCTCGCCGGATCTGCTTGAAAAGGCCTATGACGTGCGTGATTTCGCCTTTAACAATGTGCTGGTCATGGTTGCTGCTGATGGTGTGTTTGACAAGGAAGAGATCGCCTTTGTCAACGAGGTCGCCAAAAAGTGGGGCTATAATTCCCAGATGGTTGCTGCCATGATCCAGCAGGCTCCGAATCTGTCCGTCAGGATGCCTGAGGGGCTCAAGCAGCGTGAAAAGGTCTTTGCGCTGATGGAAAAGGCGGCCTATGCCGACGGCCGGGTTGATGAGGCAGAGCAGCGCCTGCTCGAGTCGGTCGCCAACGAGTATCTCAAACCCTTGCGGGAAGGAAGTCCCAACGGGGAACAGGATGCAGGTGCTCAGGCCGGGTGATGGTTGCCCGGTCAGGCATCGAGGCCGAAAAAATGGCGCTCCTGCATTTTCGGGGGCGCTATATTTTTTCAGTCCGTTTTGGATGAACAATCTCGTATTCCAGGAGCAGCGATATGGCCCAGAAGAAGCGCATATTTTCAGGAATCCAGCCCAGTGGGGATCTCCATCTCGGGAACTGGCTGGGTGCGATCAAGAACTGGGTCTCGCTGCAGGATGAGTATGAGTGCGTGTATTGTGTTGTTGATTATCATGCCATCACGATACCGTACGAGGCGGATGACCTCAGACGGCGTACGATCAATGCGGTGATCGATCTGTTGGCCTGCGGGGTCGATCCCGACAAGTCAAAGCTCTTTGTGCAGAGCCATGTTCCCCAGCATACCGAGCTGGCCTGGGTCCTGGCCTGCTATACCTCCCTGGGTGATCTTGAGCGGATGACGCAGTTCAAGGACAAGGCCAGCCAGCATTCGCAGCACGTCAACGCGGGGCTCTTTACCTATCCCATCCTTCAGGCCGCGGATATCGCCATCTATCGTGCCGATGCGGTTCCGGTCGGGGAAGATCAGCTCCAGCACCTCGAATTGGCCCGGGAAATTGTTCGGCGGTTTAACGGCCGGATGGGGGGCGGGCGTGAGATCCTTCCCGAGGCGCAGGCCATCGTGCGCGCCGGTGCCCGGGTGATGGGCCTGGATGGCGACGCCAAGATGAGCAAATCAAAAAACAATTATATCGGAATCATGGAAGAAAAGGACGCGATCTGGAAAAAACTCGCGCCGGCCAAGACTGACGAAAAACGCCTGCGCAAGACCGACCCGGGCAATCCCGAGGACTGCAATATCTGGTCGCTCCACAAGCTCTTTGCTGATTCCGAAGAGACACTGGACTGGGTGCGGACCGGGTGCACAGGTGCATCCATCGGCTGCGTGGACTGCAAGCGCCGCCTGCTTGAAAACATTGATGCCGAGATTGCCCCCATTCGCGAGCGGCGCAAGGAATTTGCGGGCGACATGCCCCGCGTGACCAAAATTCTGGCCGACTCTGCCGCCTGGTGCCGCGACGAAGCCGAGATCACCATGCGCGAGGTCCGCCAGGCCCTGGGTGTGCGGTAATAGCAAACAGGGAGTATTGCTTGGGAAAATGCAGTGACAAGACTTGACGGCCCGGTCTGTTTCATTGAGGGCACAGACTTTTTCAGCATATTATTTTGAGATCGGTTTGTTCGAGCAGGCAGCATGTTCCTGTCTTGCCGCTTTCGGGGCGGCATGACCTGTGTCCATTCACTGACGGCTTGATTGCATACAAAGAGCAAGTCTTGTTTTCATAAGAGCAAGCATCATCCCTTCCAGAGTCCGATGGCCAGACCGGCAAAAAAGCCGATGGCCAGTTCGGTGTTGAGCTGGAAGAGCTTTTTGACCGAGGCGATATCATCGGCGTGTTTGCCGAGCAGGTTGGTTGCACCTTCCTGCAGTCCTTTGGCCGTTGCCATGTGCTCGGGGTCGATGGTTCCATAGGTGAAGAGCTGCCAGGCGACAAAGGCGGCCAGCAGGAGGAGCCCGATCTTGAGGGCTTTTTTGAGGACAAATCCGATGACAAAGCCGACGAGCCCGCCCAGGGCAAGATCGCGGATGGCGAGAAGGTGGGTCTCGTTGATGGCAGCGGTTTCCTTGCTCATGACCTATCAAGTATCGGCGTGGCACGATAGTCCCTTTACAAGGCCCCGTGTTTTCTGGTAGGATGAACAGACGCCGACGGGTTGAGTTACGGCAGAGTATGGTCATGGTGGACAGTGGATGGGGAAAAAGGGCATACCCGAGATTGTGATTGAGCGCCTGCCGCGCTATTACCGCTGTTTTCGCGCCCTGCGCGGAAAGCGTGAAAAAATTTCCAGTCATGAGCTGGCAGCCGAGATGCATACTTCCGCATCGCAGATCAGGCTTGATCTCTCCCATTTTGGAGGTTTTGGCCTTCAGGGGTACGGCTATAACGTTGAGGAACTGCATACCAAGCTGGGACAGATTCTGGGGGTTGACCAGGCCCAGTACTACGTGATTGTCGGGGCCGGCCGGCTGGGCCGGGCCATTGCCAATTTTCCCGTTTTCCAGGAAGTCGGCTTCAGTCTGGCCGGCATTTTTGATATTGACGACAGCGTTATCGGGCAGGATATCGGAGGCGTCAGGGTCTCGCACGCGGACGGTCTGGCGCGGTTTCTGGGCGAGCATCCCGTCCGGATCGGGATCATTACTACTCCGGCTGAGGCTGCCCTCGGGGTTGCGGAGATCTTCAGGGCTGCCGGGGTCGGTGGTATCCTCAATTTTGCTCCCGTTGATATCGCGCCAACCAGACAGTTGCCGGTGACAAATATTCATCTTACTGACAGGCTTCTTTCCCTTTCGTGGCGCATCATGCACCGCGAGCAGGAGCAGGACGTTTCCCGAAAAGATGTTTGTTCCTTACAAAACACGACGAAGGAGTAGACAATGAAGGAGTACGGTACCGAAAACATCCGCAACGTGGCCATCATCGGGCATACCGGTGTGGGAAAGACGATGCTGATTGAAAACGCTCTCTATCAGGCAGGGCAGATCCAGAGCCTGGGATCGGTCGAGGCCGGAACAACGGTTTGCGATTTTGACGAAGAAGCGATCAAGCGCAAGATCAGTGTCCAGCTTGCGCTTGCAACCTGTGAATTCAAGGGCAGCAAGATTAATTTCATTGATACTCCCGGATCGCCGGATTTTACCGGGGACACACGGGCCTCGATGCGTGTGGCGGATGGCGCGGTCGTGCTGCTCGACGCTGTGGCCGGTATCGAGATCGGGACTGAAACCCTCTGGCACTATGCGGATGATTACAAGGTTCCGCGCATTGTCTGCATCAACAAGATGGACAAGGAGCATGCCAATTTCATGGGTGTGCTGTCTTCGCTTCAGGAAAAATTCCACAAGACTTGCGTTGCGATCCAGCTCCCCATTGGTGAGGGCCCGGCCTTCAAGGGGATTGTGGATCTGGTTCACATGCAGGCCGTCTATCCCGACGGGACAGGCCACGGAGTCAAGCGGGAGGCGATTCCCGCGGAGATGCAGGCCGAGGCCGAGACGTATCGTTCCAAACTCGTTGACGCTGCCGCCGAGAGCGACGACGCCCTGATCGAAAAGGTGCTTGACGGCAAGACCCTGACGGATGATGAAATCATCGCCGGAATCCGGACCTGTGTCCTGACCTACAAGTTCATTCCCGTTGGCTGCTGTTCCCTTGCGACCAAGGTAGGGCTTCAGCTCTTGATGAACGAGATCATTGATTCGCTCCCCAGTCCGGCCTATCGTGGTGAATACACTGGCAAGGATCCGGATACGGGGGCCGAAGTGGTGCGCCACCCGAAGGCCGACGAGCCCTTTGCCGGGTTTGTCTTCAAGACCTACACGGATCAGTATGCCGGCCGGATCAGTCTGGTTCGTGTGCGCTCGGGTGTGCTGGCCAAGGACGCCGAAATCCTCAATCCGCGCACCGGGGCCAAGTTTCGGGCGGCGCACCTGTATTCAATGGATGGAAAAAAGCAGATCGAGATCAACGAGGGACGGACCGGTGATATCATTGCCCTCTTCAAGCTTGAGGGCGTGATGTGTGGTGATACCCTCTGTGACAAGGACAAAAAGTACATTGCACCGGCCATGGTCCTTCCCAGTCCGGTCTACTTCCTTGCCATCCATGCCAAGCAGAAAAAGGATGAGGAAAAGCTCAACTCGATGCTACTCAAGGCTGCTGAAGATGACCCGACCTTTCATGTCAAATTCAACGCCGAGACGAGGGAGACCGTCATCGAGGCGATGGGGTCGCAGCAGGTGGATGTGGTCCTCTCGCGCATCATGTCGAGGACGAAGATCGAGGTTGAGACCACGGTTCCCAGGGTGGCCTACCGCGAGACGATCACCAAGTCAGCCCAGGGTCACCACAAGCACAAGAAGCAGTCCGGCGGGCACGGCCAGTATGGTGAAGTCTATATCGAGGTCAAACCCATTGATCCGTCCGAGGTCTTTGCCTTTGAGGACGCGATTGTGGGCGGCGCTATCCCCCGCAATTTTATCCCCGGTGTCGAAAAGGGACTTCATGAGGGGATGGCGGCCGGCGTGCTTGCGGC
>JAKPMW010000031.1 GCA_029548715.1 Spirochaetota bacterium
GTACGAGGGCCAGGTTAAAACCGTGCTCGGCCCGGACCGGTTTGCATGGTATCGTGACGGGAATGATCTGTTGTTTGAATACGACATCAGCCTGCTTGAGAATGTCCGCCAGTTTGAAGTCCGCTACCGGGCCGGGAGCAACGACAGCGAGAGCGATCGCGCCATCAATTCGGATCTGGCAGGCTATTTCAGGGTCGCGCGCGAGTGAGGCTCTGTCCCTGCAAAATTCTGTATTTGTAACTGGTAATAATTATGGCCGATTCATTGCCATTGTGGTAAAAAATATTACCACCATTTTTTGTTTAGCCTTGTGCGTTTCAGGGGTTGGTTCGGGACAGGCTAAGGCTCAAAAGGTACGGCCGG
This sequence comes from Spirochaetota bacterium, assembly GCA_029548715.1. Classification (GTDB taxonomy): domain Bacteria; phylum Spirochaetota; class JAGLSM01; order JAGLSM01; family JAKPMW01; genus JAKPMW01. The sequence continues at coordinate 364 of JAKPMW010000031.1, forward strand.
ATGAATGCCACGACGAGTGTGTGTTTTGTGGAATGTATCCAGTGTGCTCGCTTGTCTGTGGCGAAGCGCCCCAGGTGCTCATGACGCGAGCTTTCTACCTTGAATGTGTATCTTTGTGTGAAAGTGAGTCCCTGGTAGCGGAGTATTGTGCTGTCATGGTTTTCACGCTACGAGGACGAACATGAAGACCTATCTTGACTGCATCCCCTGTTTTTTCCGGCAGGCCATCACGGCCGGTCGGGTAACGGGAGCTGATGACGCCCGGATGAAGGCCATCCTCGACGAGGTGGCCCGGATGATTCCCGAACTCCCGCTGGAGATGCCGCCTCCCCTGATTGCCGACAGCATGTACCGGCGCATCCGGCACCTGACCCGCGAGCCCGATCCCTATCTGGCGTTGAAGCGCGAAAGCATCGAGACAGCCCTGGCCCTCCTGCCCGCCATGCGCCATCACATGCGCCAGTCGTCCGATCCCCTGATGACGGCCATCCGGGTGGCGATTGCCGGGAACGTGATTGATGTCGGGGTCCACAAGGAATATGACATCGAGCGGGACCTTTATCGCATTCTCGAACAGGAGTTTGCAATACTTGATTATGCACCGTTTGTGGAACATCTTTCCCGCGCCCGTTCGGTGCTCTATTTAGGCGACAATGCCGGCGAGTCTGTCTTTGACCGCCTCCTGATCGAGGCCATGGGAAAACCTGTTACCTATGCTGTCCGCTCGGCCCCGGTCCTGAATGACCAGACCGTCGAGGATGCGATTGCATCCGGGCTGGACCAGGTCGCCCGCATCATCGAATCCGGCAGCACGGCCCCGGCCACGATCCTTTCGCAATGTACTCCGGAGTTTCTTGAGCTTTTTGAAAACGCCGATCTCGTCATCAGCAAGGGGCAGGGCAATTACGAGGGCCTCTCCGAAGTTGACCGGCCAGTCTTTTTTTTCCTCAAGGCCAAGTGCTCTGTCATCGCCAGCGATCTTGGCGTCCCCGAGGACAGTATTGTCATGAAGGCCATCAATGCCTGAAAAACCCCGCCCTGAAGCAGGGCGGGGTGCGGGGTAATGATAATGCTCTGATCACCTGCGGACGGAGGCATTCCGCAGGGATTGAATGGTTATGGGGCAATGATGGTAAAAAGACCCT
>JAKPMW010000132.1 GCA_029548715.1 Spirochaetota bacterium
CCTCCCCCATGATGACCGGTTCGCGGCTGAAAAAATCACCACTGTCCGTGGCACAACCGGCCACAAGCACAGGCTCCTCGACACCCGCCGGATTGCTGCCATTTGCCAGACGGTAGGGTCTCCCGTGCAGCCGGATATCGGGAAGAAGATGGGTCGATGCATCCGTCACAGCCACCGGCACCCCATCCTGCATCCTGATTGCAATCACGCGCATCAAAAGATATCCCGCATCAGAAACAAGATATCGGCCTGGTTCAACCGCAAGGGTCACAGCACGCCTGTCATTGCCTGTTCCGGCCTGCATCCGCTTTGTCAGCACGTCGCCAAAGTGGTAGATGTCCAGCTCTTCCTCGCCTGAACTGACCGGCAACCCCAATCCGCCCCCGACGTTGATGTACCCGACATCGGGATAGCGGCCCGCAGCGGAAAAAACCGCATCCAGCCGCTCAATGATCCTGCCCGAACTGGTCGTCTCGACCGAGTCGCTGGCATGCACTCCTGTCACCCTCAAACCATACTCGCTGACGGCTTCAGCAGCCGCATCCATCCTCTCGGGAACAAAGCCAAAGACATCGTTCCAGGCCATCTCTCCGCTGTCGGCCTTCCCGGGACTGACCCTGAGTGATATCTCCGAGCCCCTGTGCCGTGAACCGAACCGGAAAATCGCATCCACCGAACCAAACGAGAGCCTGACGTTGCGATCATGACAAAATTCGATTTCTGAGTCTGTCAAAAGATCTGCAATGGCCAGGATCTGGTGGGGGGCAAATCCGGCCTTGAAGGAAGTCATCACCTCACCGGCTGAAGCCGCCGTGACAACCGTCCCCTCCTTGTAAAGAAGACGGAGAATGGCAAGTGAAGAGTTGGCCCGCAAGGCATAGCTTAACTGGAGGCGGGGATACTTGATGGCGTCCTTGATGGTATTGATCCGCTGCCTGACCGCACTCGCAAGATAGACGAAGAGGGGCGACCCGTATTTGCCAACCAGATTTTCGGCTGATATGTTTCCGATTACAATGCGCTGATTGACAACATCAAAGGCACGACCCCTATCCATCCCGGCCCTCAATCAGATTCTTGCGCTCCTCGGCGGCATACTCGCTCAGGAGTTCGTATGCCTTGAGCATGTTTTCGGCATCCAGCCGTTCACGCCGGGCCATATCGCCGACAGCCTCATGTGCCTTGATAAACTGTTCGAGCTCAATCCGGTGTTTGCGGTGCAACTCGCCAAGGGTATCATAGGCCTCAAGCATCCGCTCAACCGCGATCCGGTTTTTGCGCTGGTATTCGTCCAGTCGCTCAAGGGCATCAATGGTCTGCTCGGCAGTATCAAGACGCTGCATCAGCTCCCGTACCCTGTCGGCTGCACCGCCACTGGTAGCCAGACGTTCCTGGCGGGACAATTCCTGCACTGCCTCGTGGGCCGCTATGGTCCGGTCGAGTTCCATCCGTGTCGAACGCTGATACTCGTCAAGCGACTCAAGCGCATGAATCGTGTTTTCGGCTTCAACACGTTCCTTGCGGGCCAGCTCTTCGACGGCATCATACGCGCGCAGGATCCGGTCAAGCTGGATGCGGGACTGGCGCTGGTGCTCGTCCAGGTCTTCGAGCGCCTTGATGGTCCTGTTGGCATCCGAAAGCTCGCCCAAAACGGACTCAAGCTTGCGGGTTACATTGTCCCGGTCAGCCTCCATCCGGAGTTGTTCCTCACGAGCCAGCTCCTCGACAGCCTCATGCGCACGGATGGTCCTTTCGGCCTCAATGCGTTCCTGACGTGCAAGATTCCCCACCTCTTCATGGGCCGTGAGGGCCTTTTTGGCTTCGATGAGCTCGCTGCGCGAAAGCTCCTGGACCGCTTCATGGGCACGAATGGTATTTTCGGCATCCAGCCTCTCGTGACGGGCCAGATCCTCAACCGTTTCGTGGGCATTGACCGTGGCCCGGGCCGCAATGAGCTCAGTGCGGGCCAGCTCCTGGACAACCTCCTGGGCCCGGATGGTCGAGTCAGCATCCAGACGCTCATTCCTGGCCAGATCCTCGACATGCTCGTGGGCCACGAGGGTCTTTTGGGCGGAGAGAAGTTCCTCACGGGCCAGCTCCTGCACCCGCTCCTGTGCCTGGATCACGCTGTCGGCATCAAGGCGCTCATCCCTGGCCAGTTCTTCAACCCGTTCGTGGGCGACCAGTGTCTCATGAGCCTGCAGCAGTTCTTCGCGGGCCAGCTCCTGGACGGTCTCCTGGGCCCGGATGGTCGAGTCCGCTTCAAGCAGTTCGGATCGGGAGAGTTCGGAGACTCGCTCGTACATGAGCAGGATGCGATCAAGCTCGGCGATCTTGGCGTCACGACACTTGAGATCAGCCCGCAAGCGGTCGATGATCTGGTTCTGCTCGCGGATGTAGTTGTTTTCGAGTGAAAATTCGGCCACAATCTGCCCCCTTGGCGTGCTTGTAGTGTACATGAAGCCAGGGATCTTGACAAGATGCTTCAATCAGGATGAATTTGGGCAACACGAATGGGACGGACGACGCCTTCGTCGCCCGTACGGCATCCGCTATATCTGCTCAATCGTGCCAAAAAGCCGACGTGACCAAAGAATCGATCCAGGACATACAGTCAACCGACAAACTTGGTGCCATCTGGTGATCTGTAAGAGCAGATCCGCCATAACGCCCCGATGATGGAAGAATATCAGACGGTTTTTCCGTAGGGAAGACAGGCCAGGAGGAGGAAACAATGCAAGTAATCGTACTGCGGTCGTTCGACCCCCGGAGTCGCATGACAGTATTTTAATACTCTGTGTAACACTCCCGGAGTCGCATGACAAATTCGTGATTGTGCAGTTTTTTCTTCGCGGCTTCGTGTGAAAATGCGCACATCCCTGGCCTGAGGCGGTTCACCAAAATAAGCCGTCTCGTCATGCAAGCCCTGTCTGGACTCCAGACACGAGATCATCAGGATCAGCAGCCCGCCCGCTTACGGCGCCAGCCGGATGAGGGGAAAGTCATCCACTCCGCCGGGAAGCACAAGGACGGGCGTCTGAGTCACCTGCCGGGCCACCTGCAGCGAACGTCGCCCCCTGCTCCCGACCGGATTCTCGACAGCCTGCATGAAGGCTCCGCGCCTGAGCGCCGAGGCGATTTTTTGCGGCATATGCCTTTCGAGCCAGGCATGGAGCATTCGGGTCGTCACCTCACCCGACTGGACAATGCCCGTGCCGGTCATCCCCTCGACAAGCGAACTGGTAAAAAGACCATTTTGCCAGAGGGCCAGCTCGAGGGACTGTTCCTCGCCCGTGCTTGACGCCAGGACCGCGGCACCACATTCAGGTGCCGAAAAATCGTTGGCAGTACTGTCGGTATCCGGGGGGGCCCAGGCTCCGGCCGAACTCCCGGCATAGCAGGCATCCAGGAATATTCCAACCCGGGCACGGATTGCCGCAATATGGCGCCGGACCTCCCCGGCTTTCAGCGCAGTATCCTCAAATCGCAAACGGTCAACATCGTGTGGCAGCAGATAGTAGTTGCCATCCGCTGTTCCATGCCCATGTCCTGCAAAAAAGACAAGAACCGTATCTTCCGCCCTGGCACCCTCCCCAAGGGAAGTCAGCGCCTCGAAAATACGCTGCCGGGTCGCAGCTGCATTGGTCAGGAGAGTCAGCGAAACATCCTGGTACAGTCCTCGCTGACGGGAAAACAGGGCGGCAATATCCGCCGCATCCTTGTGGGCCCATGCAAGGTCAAGCCATGGATCGGCATATTGCGATACTCCGATAGCAAGGAGAAAGAGCCGGCCCGGTTTCAGCGGGACAGGCGGGCCCACCCATTCGAGACGGACACTGGAGACATCCCCCCAGACCCCTCTCGCGTCCCGGACGACCAGTGAAACAACACACGAGCGGGGCGGCACCGAAAGCGAGATCTGGTATTCACCATCAGCCGCAGGCAGCCTGTCCAGGCCCCAGACACCGTCTCGCACCGGACGGCCATCGATCATCACCCGAACCGCGCTAAGGGGCTGACCGGACGGGTTGCGCAGATGCCAGGGCAGAAGGACCCTCGTCCAGCGATTGTCCGGCCCCTCCCTGGGAGGCAAGAGCCTGGACTCGGGCGGAACAAGCGGTGCCTGCGCCGGTACCCTGGCTGCAGGCTTGCTTGCACCGCTGACGATGGATCTGATCGTTTCCGGCGCATAGTAGCGCTGCTTGAGCCTGGAAACGGGAAAATTCCACGGTGTCTCGGACAGTCCGGCATTGATGTGCCAGCGCAAAAACTCGTCACCCCCGGCACTGGCCGCGTAGAGACCATCCGGTGTCCAGAGCGACCAGCGCCGCCCATCGGCATGGGGAAAAAACGTCACAACGAGATGCCCGTCCTGCATGTCATGCCAGCGGATCGTGCCATCCGAGTAGGCCGCCAGACAAAAGCGTCCGTCCCCCGTAATCGTGACAGCCCAGGTCTCGCCGGGTGTGGGGATGTTCCAGAGTTGC
>JAKPMW010000119.1 GCA_029548715.1 Spirochaetota bacterium
CGCCCCGGTGTTTTCAAGCCAGGTCGAGCTTGACCTGGGGGCGGTTGTGCCCTGTGTGGCAGGGCCCAAGCGACCACAGGACAGGGTCTCGCTGGATGCGCTGGCTCCGGGCTTCAGGCAATCCCTTGTTGCTCCGGTGGCTGAGCGCGGATTCGGGATTGCTCCGGAAAAAACGGCAACCCGGGTCCGGCTGGCGGATGGCTCGGGTGAGATCGGTCACGGGAGTGTGATCATCGCCTCGATAACAAGCTGCACCAATACATCCAATCCTGCGGTCATGCTCGCGGCGGGGCTGGTCGCAAAAAAGGCACTTCTGCGCGGTCTTTCCGTTCCCGCCTTTGTCAAGACAAGCCTGGCCCCGGGTTCGCGGGCGGTCGAGAGCTATCTTTCCCGGGCGGGTCTGCTTGCCCCGCTTGAACAGCTTGGTTTTTCGATTGTGGGCTACGGATGTGCCACATGCATCGGGAACAGTGGTCCGGTCAGTGAAGCAGTGGCCGATGCCGTCAGGGATGCTGACCTCGTGGCGGCCGCTGTCCTGTCGGGAAACCGGAATTTCGAGGGACGGATCAGTCCCCAGGCGCGGGCCAATTACCTCGCGTCTCCTCCCCTTGTGGTTGCCTTTGCCCTGGCCGGACGGGTGGATATTGATTTTGCGACGGAGAGCATTGGGACGGACAAGGCAGGAAATCCTGTCATGCTGCGGGATCTCTGGCCGGATGATGCCGAACTGGCTGCCGCCGAGGCAGGGGCCGTCAGCCGGGTGATTTTTGAGGAGAGTTACGCGGACGTGTTTGCCGGTGATGAACGCTGGGCCGCTGTTCCGGCGGGAAGCGGGATGCGGTTTGACTGGCAGCCGGCCTCGACCTATGTCCGGCTGCCACCGTATTTTGAGGGCTTGACCCAGGAGCCGCCCGGGCTGAAGGACGTCCGGGATGCGCGGGTACTGGCTGTTTTGGGAGATTCGGTGACAACCGACCATATTTCGCCGGCCGGTTCGATCGCCAAGGACAGCCCGGCAGCCCGGTATCTCGGGGCGCAGGGTGTCGGAAAAGCGGATTTCAATTCCTATGGTTCCCGGCGGGGAAATCATGAGGTGATGATGAGGGGGACGCTGGCAAACATCCGCCTGAAAAACCTGATGCTCTCCGGGGTCGAGGGCGGGATGACGCGGCATATGCCCTCGGGGGAAACCCTCTCGATCTATGATGCGGCCATGCGCTACAAGGCGGAAAAGGTGCCGACGGTCATTCTCGCGGGGAAGGATTACGGCATGGGTTCATCCCGTGACTGGGCGGCCAAAGGTGTGCAGTTGCTGGGTGTTCGGGCCGTTATCGCCGTCAGTTATGAGCGGATCCACAGGAGCAATCTTGTCGGGATGGGCGTGCTGCCGCTCGAATTTGTAGATGGGCAGGATGCAGCCTCGCTTGGCCTGGACGGCAACGAGACCTTTGCCATCAGCGGTCTGGACGGGATTGGACCCGGCTGCAGGATTGGTGTCGAGGCCGTCCGCACTGATGGCAGCGTTGTGCGTTTTGAAACCCTTGTGCGGGTTGATGCAGCGGTTGAGCTTGAGTATCTCAGGCACGGAGGCATCCTGCCGATGATGGTCCGCCAGCTTCGCGGTTGAGTTCGTATTCCGGTTTTTGAAGCAAGGTGTGAATGCGAGGGTGTGACTGTACTTCGTCGGTCAACAGCTTTTTTGTGCTGCAGTGTTTCCGCAATACTCCGGGACAGATCAATTCGCCCGGAGTATCTGATGTATGCGGCCACCCCCTGAATGCGACTCTTGCTTGACGGCCCGTCATTGGTTGGGTACAATGCGGCGTATGATCAATTCGCGGACTGTGTTTCTTGGCTTTTCTGCCCTGGCGCTCTGCGCCGCGCTGGCTCTGCTGGCCCTGGTGCTGTGCGAGGTGCCTGGCCGGGAGGGGCGTATTCTGGCGCTTGTCTCCACGGGAGGGCTCTTTGCCCTGGTTGTCTTCACCGGAGTCAGGATGGTTTTTGTCCAGGGGCGACGCAACAACCAATTGGCTGCCGATCTTGAGCGTGAAAGGGGGTTGGATCCCCTGACCCGTCTTGGGAACCGGGGAGCCTTTTTGCGTGAGCTTGATGATGAGACCGAACGTTCACAGCGGTATCAATACAGATTCTCCCTGATAGTGATCGATATTGATGGATTAAAAATGATCAATGAATTTTACGGAAGGGGTGCAGGGGACCTGGCCATCCTGACAGTCAGGGACGTCCTTTCCGCTGCGGTGCGAACCGTTGATGCCGTGTATTCCCTCGGCAGCGGGACGTTTGCGGTTATTTTGCCGAATACCGATGTTTCAGGCGGATTCATTCTTGCAGAGCGGCTCAGGGCTGCGCTGGAGTCGGTTGTTGTTCCCTGGAAGGAAGGGCGGGAGCTCTCGCTCACGGTTTCATGCGGGCTGGCTGTGTCCGGAACGGGTGGGCAGGAAAACGCGGACCGGATCCTTGACCGGGCAGAATTGTGTCTATCACGGGCGAAGCACGGCGGCCGGAATCGTGTCTGTTAAGCTGATGGATATTGCAATCGATTTTTTCCGGGTTGAGGATTATCGCAGGCTGAGTGAGCTGACCAAGCGCTCTTTTTTACTCAATGCCTGGCATATTGACCAGCACCTGCCGCGTCAGCTTGGGGGAGAGGTGTTTTTTCAGACCGTCGCCACCCGGGCCCTGCATGAAAACACAAACAGTTGTCTTGTTGCGCGCCATCGGGGGCAACCTGTTGGATACATCATCTACGGTGTCGACATGGCGGTATCACGCCAGGTCGGTATCAATACAGCCACCATAATTCTTTTCTGTGTGGACCAGGCCCACAAGGGACGCGGAGTCGGGCGGCGCTTGCTGGAGAGAGCCTGTGCCCTGCTGGGAGGGCGTGGTATCCGCCTGCTGACAGTCGGCACGGATGCCAACAATATGCCGGCCCTGACCCTGTACCAGAGTGCCGGCTTTGTGACGCGCCTGACCTGGGGGACATGGCGTTTGTATCCTACCTTTCATCGATCGCCGGTTGCGGCTCCCTTTCGGGTTGAGCCATGGTCCGGCGATGAATCAGCGCTCGGATTGTGCCGCCTGATCGACCGGCCGCTTTCATGGTTCCGCGAGAGCAGGCTCTCTCCAAGGGGGCTTGTGACCCTGCGGCGGGGGCTGGGTAGCCTTCTTGAACAGCACCTGCGGAACGGGCAGAGTATGGCTCTTGTGGCCAAGGCCGGCGGTTTTTTTCGTGAGCGGATCGCAGGACTCCTCGTCTGGGAGGAGGACGGGGCGGTCGAAAAATTTTTCAATACCCGTGAGACCGAAAAGCGGATCTACCGGGTAACGGATATTCTTGTGCCCCGTTCGGCACGGGGGCAGGGTGTTGCATCCCAGTTGCTGACCGCCTTTTGTGATATGGCAACCAGCCGGAGTCACTGCATTGAAGCCTGGGCGACCACAGGAGGGGCATCCCTGCCCCGTGGTCACACTCCGGCATCCATGCCTACGGCGGCCATGGATGACTGGGCCTCGCTCAATGTGCTGGCAAAATGTTCGTTCAGGCCTCCGGCGACCACAAGAGGGGCATCCCTGCCCCGTGGTCACACTTCGGCATCCATGGCTCCGGCGACCACAAGAGGGGCATCCCTGCCCCGTGGTCACACTTCGGCATCCATGCCTACGCACCTTGCGACGGTCCTGCATCGCTGGATCGGG
>JAKPMW010000122.1 GCA_029548715.1 Spirochaetota bacterium
CGCCCTTGCGCAATCCGTTTGACGGCGCGGTTCCGACACCCTTGATTTCGATGAGTCCGTTGATGTCACGCTCACCGACCACGACTGATACCTTGGTCGTGCCGATATCGAGACCGACTGCAATGGTACTGTTCAAATGCCCCTCCTGAAAACCATTGCCGGAATTCACCTATTGTACGGACTGATTCCGGCCAGCGCAAGTCTTTTTTTATGAAAATGTACAATCTTCAAGGGCCGAATCCAGAATCCGCCTGACGACATCGTCAAACCCGAGCCCGGCCTCCCTGGCTTCAGCGGGAAGATCGCTGGTTGCGGTCATCCCCGGAAGTGTGTTGATTTCGATGACAAAGATCTTTCCATCAGGCTGGACCATGGCATCAACCCGCGAAACACCCCTGCAGCCGATGGTCCGGTGGACCTGGACAGCTATCTCCTGGGCCTGACGGTAGACCTCGGGTGGAAGGTCTGCGGGAAGGATAAAGCGCGTCATCCCCGGAGTGTATTTGGCCTCATAATCGTAAAACTCCTTGCCATCCACCGGCTCAAGTCCAAGAATCGGCAGGGCTGTTGCCAGATCACCGGTCCCCAGCACTCCGGTCGTTATCTCCTTGCCAGCCACAAACTGCTCGATGATCGACTGGCCATAGCGCCGGGCAAGATCCCTGGCAGCATGGACCAGGTTTTCCCTCTCGTGAGCTATGGTAACAGCGATGGACGAGCCCTCCTCGACCGGCTTGACAACAAGGGGGAGTCCAAAGCGCTGGAGAGCGGCATCCGCACTGGCTTCGGGGGACCTCTGGTCGATCACCACACACCCCGGGACACGGATTCCCTCGGCCTCGAGGATCCGTTTGGTGTAGAGCTTGTTCATCCCGATTGCTGACGCCATCACACCCGAACCCGTATACGGGATCCCGAGGAGTTCGAGCAGGCCCTGAATACAGCCGTCTTCGCCCCATTTGCCGTGCAATGCAATATAGGCCAGCGTAATCTGTTCGCGGACCAGTCGCTCGGCGATATCCCGGCCAACATCAATCTTGACACAGTCAAGCCCGAGTCTGAGGCAGGCCTGGTAGACATTTTCCCCGCTGCGCAGTGAAACCTCCCGCTCGCCAGACATCCCCCCGCAAAGCACACCAACCCGCTGTTGCTGCAATCTCTCATTCATGTTTACGCATCCTCCACAGACCGGGCCGGACGAACCTGCGCCTCAACCAGATCTGCCATCCGTCTCAGGGTTGTTACATCATGCAGCCGTCCGGCAGCCTTGCTCATCGCTTCGAGCCCGGAGCGGGACTTGTACAGTTCGTTGATCGTATTTTCAAGCCGTTCGGCAAAATCCTCTCCCTCGGGGACAACAATGGCCGCCTCGGCCGCCTCCCAGGCCCGGGCATTCCGGGTCTGGTGGTCGTCAGCAGCCCAGGGATAGGGGACCAGGAGGGATGGCGTCCTGCAGGCGGCAAGTTCAGCCAGCGAAGTAGCCCCGGCGCGCGAAACCACAAGATCGGACGCCGAGAGAAAGGCTGCCATATCCTCGACAAAGGGATGGACATAAACATTCTCAAGCCCTGCAGAGGCTGACCTGACCTCGTCATACCCGGCCCTGCCAGAGCTCCAGAGCACAGTGACCTTGCGCTGCTTGCGGGCATACGCGGCAATTGCCAGATTGATCGCCCTGGCTCCCTGGCTTCCGCCGGTAACTCCGAGGACAAACCCTCTGGGCGGTACGCCCATCCGCTCGCGGGCATCCCGCTGCGAGACGGCACCAAAGCCCGGGCGAACGGGATTCCCGGTGATATGGCAGCGGTCCCTGACATGTCCGGCAAACCGCTCAAGAGCCTGCCGCATATTGAGAAAGACGGCACTGGCCCGACGGGCAAAAAACCTGTTGGCCCGGCCCGGGATGGCATTTTGCTCGGCCACACAGTACGGGATTCCCTTGAGCCTGCAGGCAAGGATCAGGGGAGCGCTGGCAAATCCGCCCATGCCAACGCAGACGTCCGGCCTGAAGGAACGGATCAATGCCAGCGCGCCCCGCACGGCACGGATAAAGCGCACAAGACCCGGAATATTTTTCCACGGTTTGCGCCGGTATAACTGCTGCACACGAAATCCGACAAAGCGGTTCCCTAATCGTTCGATGCATTCAAACCGGTTCCGGTCGGCTTCAGAGCCGACAAAAAGAACCTCATGCCCCCGCCGGACCAATTCATCATATAGCGCGATCCCCGGGAAGATATGGCCTCCCGTCCCGCCTGCCGTGACAAAAACGACCATGGTCTCTGTCTCCTTCACGAAGTCCTGTATCTGGAAATATTGAGCACAATCCCCAGACTCATGCAGAGCATGAGGAGCGAGGATCCGCCATAGCTGAAAAAGGGAAATGGCAGGCCAGTCGTCGGCAGGAGCCCGGTTACCATCGCAGCATTCACCAGGGCCTGCCAGCCAATCATCATGGCCACACCATAACAGAATAATCTGGAAAAATCGTCCCCCGCACGCACAGCGACCCTGAAGATACGCCAGACGACAGTGAGGACAAGCAGAAGCAGAAGGGTGATCCCGACCGCCCCGATCTCCTCGGCCTGGGCGGCAAGGACAAAGTCGGTATGTGATTCAGGAAGCGGTCCCATCTTCTGGACCCCGTGCCCGATCCCTTTGCCAAAAGCCCCTCCATTTTGAAACGAGAGCAGGGACTGGACAATCTGGTATCCCTTGTTTGAAGCATCGGTCAGCGGGTCCAGATGGGCAAAAAGACGGCTTTTCATGTACTCATGGCTGAACACCAGAACGAGAACAAAGGGAATAGCCGCCAGGATCATCCCGAAGATGTGTCCGGCCGGAACACCTCCCATGAGAAACATGACCAGACCCAGCGCGAGGATAAAAACCGCTGTTGAAAAATCCGGCTCGAGATAGACCAGAACAGCCATGCAGACGATGATGATCAGCGGCGGGACAAACCCGCGCAGGGCAGCGACCACACCCTCAGCCCTTTTTTTGCTCATGATCATCGAAAGATAGATGATCACACCAAGCTTGGCCAGCTCAGAGGGCTGAAGCTGGAATGGTCCAAACCCGATCCAGCGACGGGCATTGTTTGCAATCCGCCCGATCCCGGGAACAAGAACAAGGATCAGGAGGATAAAGATCCCTGCCACAACAGGGAACGTATTGTCCCGGACCCTGGCATATGGAACAAAGACAAGCCCGACAAGGGCCGCGATCCCCAAAAAAGCCGCGAGGGCCTGACGCAGAAGGAAGGCATCCGTATTGTCATAATACTTGCGTCCCACGGTCGTACTGGTGCTGTAGACCAGCAACACCCCGAGGAGGATGATCACCAGGGAGAGGACAAAAAGCGGCATATCGGGTTTACCCATCCCCGGACTCCTCCCGCAACCGCCTGACGAGAGACTTGAAAAACTCGCCCCGCACCTCGAAGTTTGGAAACTCGTCGTACGATGTGCACCCCGGTGCCAGAATCACCTGGGGCAGCCCTGCGGCAGAGGCATGCGCCCATGCACGGCGCACAGCCGGTTCGAGCAAGGATTCACCAGCATCATCGAGCCCAAGCTGATCGCGGACCTTGTCCCTCGCCTCGCCGAAGGGGAACACCGTCACCCGTTTGCGCGTTAGCGCCTCCCTGAGTGGAGAAAAGTCCAGCCCCTTGTCCCTTCCCCCGATCAGGATGCAGGCCCCCTCCTCTGCCGAGTCGATTGCCGTGGCAACGGCAGAAATGGTCGTGGCCTTCGAATCATTGACAAAGCGGACCCCTCCGGCAATGCCCGCATTTTCAAAGCGATGGGAGAGTCCGGCAAATTGCCGCAACCCCTGGGCAACAGCATCGGGCGGGATAGCGAGGGCATGCGCGATGGCGGCCGCCGCCAGGGCATTGCGCAGGTTGTGCCTGCCCAAGACCGGGAGTTCGTCGGCCGGCAAGAAGGGCTTGCCGGCCAGGACAAGCTGGAGCCGCCCGGTGTCGTCCTGCCTGGAATACACATCTGCCTGGCAATCCTGCAGGGCAAATGTTACCCTGCGGGCAGACGGAGGGACAGCCCGGGCAAAGCGTTCGCTCCAGGGAGAATCAAGGGGCCAGACAGCCGTTGTCGTGGCATCAAGGTTTGCATAGATGCGCAGCTTGGCGGCAAGGTAGGCTTCCATGTCGGGATACCGGTCGAGGTGATCCTCGGCGAGGTTGAGAACAGCAGCAACTTCAGGCTTGAACTGCTCAACCGATTCGAGCATGAAACTTGAGAGCTCGAGGGCCAGGATGGAGCCAGGCTCCATCCTGTCAACAACATCCAAAACAGGAATGCCGATATTCCCGGCAATCCGTCCCAGTCCGGCATGTTCAAGGATACTCCCCACCATGGAGGTGGTTGTTGATTTCCCGTCTGTTCCGGTGATTCCGGCAATCCGGCAGCGGGCAAAATGAAACGCCAGTTCGATGTCACCGATCACGGAGATTCCCCGGCGATCGGCTTCGCAGAGAAGCTCACCATTACGGGGGACTCCGGGAGAGAGTACCACAAGCGATACCCCATCCAGTGCCGCAAGCGGCATTCCGCCGGCGACAAGTTCAACCCTGCCATCAAGCGCCGCAAGGGAGTCAACCAGTTTTTCGGCAGGTTTGCTGTCAACAGCACGAACCCTGGCACCACGGGCCAGGGCAAAACGGGCAATCGAAACCCCGGTTTTCAGTCCGAATCCTACAACAAGAACAAGACTCCCGGCCTGCAGCTTCATTGCTCTTACCTCACCTTGAGGGTAGCCAGAGCCAGAATCGCGAGAAGAAGACCGATGATCCAGAAGCGGATGATGACCTTGTTTTCGTGCCAGCCCTTGAGTTCGAAGTGGTGATGGATCGGAGCCATCTTGAAAACGCGCTTTCCCCTGAGCTTGAAGACCGCAACCTGGATGATCACGGAAAGAGCCTCGACGACAAACACTCCTCCGACCAGGATCAGGAGAAGCTCCTTCTTGAGCATCAGCGCCATCAGGCCAAGCGTGCCCCCAAGCGCAAGGCTGCCGGTATCACCCATGAAGACCTCGGCCGGATGGGAATTGAACCAGAGAAAACCGAGTCCGGCACCGATCAGGGCCCCGCAAAACACGGTCAACTCGGCCGAGCCGGCGAGAAACGGGATTTTAAGATAATTTGCAATATTGAAATGGCCTGTCAGGTAGGCAATCGCGGCAAAGGCCGTCGCGACAAACAGGGTCAGACCGATGGCCAGCCCGTCCAGACCGTCAGTCAGATTGACCGCATTGGAGGAGCCCACCAGCAGGATCATGGCAAAGGGGATATAGACCCATTCGAGATCAACCGAAAGGTCTGCAAAAAACGGGATGAAAATCTTGGTCAGTTCCGGTGAACGCTGGGGGTTGAGAAAGAGCGCGGCAACAATGGATGCGGAAACAACAAGCTGCATGAGCATCTTGTAGCGGGCTGGCAGGCCCTTGGTATCCTTGCGGACAATCTTGAGATAGTCATCGACAAACCCGATAATCCCGAACTGGACAGTCGCAAACAGTGCGATCAGGACGTAGGGATTGCGCAGGTTCCCGAAGAGGAGGACCGCCAGCACCAGCGCAGCCAGAATCAGGATGCCACCCATCGTCGGCGTGCCGGACTTGACAAGGTGGGTGCCCGGCCCGTCCGAACGGATGTTTTGCCCGTACTTGACCCTTCGCAGGAGGGCAATCAGCCTGGGCCCGATGATGAAGCAGAAGACCAAGGCCACAACAAGGGCAATGGCCGTACGAAACGTAATATAGCGGAATACATTGAACGCCGAAACGTATTTGACCAGAGGCAAGAGGAGTTCGAGGAGCATGCTGGTATCAGGGCCAACCTTTCACGAAATCAGGCACACAACACTGCAACAGCACAAATGTACTACCGCGGGAGCCATCCTGTCGCCTCCTGTTCAATACCGTTCAGGAGACTGCAAGCACATCCAGCACAATCTCGAGATGCATCCCGTGTGATCCCTTCAAGAGCACGGTATCCCCTTCGCGGGCGAACCCGGACAGAAACGTCACGAGTTCATCCCGCGAAAGGAACGCATGCAGATGTGCGGCCTCAAACCCCGCCTTTTGGGCAGCTTGAGCGCACTCCGCCATACCGGGTCCGAGGAGCACAAGCTCCTCGCATGGCCGGTTGACGGCAATCCATTTTCCGAGCTCACCATGAAGACGTGCCGAATCCCCCCCGAGTTCGAGCATGTCGGCAAGCACGGCAACGCGACGTCCCCCTGAAGCCGATGCCAGGAGATTCAGTCCTGCCCGCATCGATTCCGGATTCGCGTTGTAACAGTCGTTGATAATCCGCACCCTCCCGTCGACGACCTGCGAACGGGATTCGACCGCACGCACCTGACTGATGCGATTGGCAATAACGCTTGTGGCAAGGCCCAGCTTTCGTGCCAGGGCAACAGCCGCAGAAAGGTTGAGCAGGTTATGCGCCCCTCCCAGAGCAAATACCGCCTCGCCCTCTGCATGCCCGAGCACGTATCCTTCAAGACCATTGTCCCGCTCGACAGTAAAGCCCTCCGGTACTGCTGTGTAGGGGACAATCCTGCCGGGAACCCCGGTCGAGAGAAATTCATAATATTCGTCAGTCTGATTAAGAACGGCGATGCACTGGCTGTCAAAAAACGCCAGCGCCTCTTTTTTGGCCGCGGCGATTCCGTCCCGGCTGCCCAGATGCTCGATATGCGCCGATCCGATGTTGGTAATCACAACCACCCCTGGCCGGGCAATCTCGGCAAGCCGGAGGAGTTCACCTGCGTGATTCATTCCCATCTCAAGCAGCAGGACCCGGTCATCCGCCTCCAGGGTAAAGACAGTCAGCGGCAACCCGATATCGTTGTTGTAGTTTCGCACACCAGTCCTGATGGAAAACGTTTTTTCAAGCAGCGTCTGGATAATCCGGCGAGTGGTTGTCTTTCCGCTGGACCCGGTGACCGAGATCACGCGCGGCTGCCAGACCCGCAAGGCGGCCGCAGCAGCATCACCCAGAGCCCGCTTTGTATCCGCTGCAAGCAGAATCCCCTGCCCGTGTGTGCGGGCGCGTGCGATCAGGTGTTCGCGTGCAGGATGCGCCGCAAAAACCTGTTCATCCACCACAAGTGCTGCCGCCCCACCAGCCAGGACATCGTCAAGGAAGTCATGCCCGTCAAAGCGCTCGCCCCGGATTGCGAAAAAGAGTTTTCCGCCCTGCTCTTCGCGGGAATCAATGCTCACTCCCGTGGGGCAGGCCGTTTTGGACTCGAGCAGGACACGTGCCTGCATCCCGGCCGCAATAGTCTCAAGGGGGATGGCTCTCATGCGAGTGCCTCCCGCGCAACTTCCCGGTCATCAAAATGGATGGTCCGGTCGCTGAAGATCTGGTAATCCTCATGCCCCTTGCCGGCGATCAGGACAATGTCACCCTTGTGGGCCAGGGACACGGCCCGGATGATGGCCTGTCTCCGGTCCGGTTCGATGAGCGCCTTTTCGGGATCGACGATGCCGGGCATGATGTCGCGGATGATGGCCTCGGGATCCTCACTGCGCGGGTTGTCACTCGTCACAATGACGAGATCCGAAAGACTGGAAGCGGCCCGCCCCATCAGGGGACGCTTTTTTCTGTCACGGTCACCGCCACAGCCAAAGACCGTGATTACCCGGGCCGGCTCGAGCCTGCGGGCCGAACGGATCAGGTTGGAGAGGGCATCGTCGGTATGGGCATAGTCAACCGCCACAAGGAATCCCCGGGTATTGTCAACCAGTTCGAACCGCCCGGGAATACGCACTCCCGCCATTCCTTCCCTGACTGCTTCGAGCGAGGCCCCGACAGCCAGCGCAGCACAGGCTGCCGCGAGCGAATTGTAGATATTGAAATACCCGCGGGCAGCGAGTGAGACCAAGACCTTTCCGGCAGGGGCAGTCAGGAGGTATGCGGTCCTGTCAAGGCTGGCCGTTTCGTCAACTGCCGCAACATCGAGTGCGGGTTGCCCCGCAACAGATTCACTCCCAACCCCAAAATACAAGGCCGGAATTTTTGAGGACGCAATCCGGGGATGCACCCGCTCACCAAACTGGATCGCTGCGTTGCAGCAGACGCTGGTCTTCTCCTTGCAGCTTGCCGCGAGATACTCGAGAAACAAGAGCTTGGCATCGACATAGTTTTCCATGGTCCCGTGAAAATCAAGGTGATCCTCGGTAAGATTGGTAAAAATCGCCGTATCAAAATGCACTCCCTTGACACGGCCCAGCACGAGAGCGTGCGAGGAGACTTCCATAACAACAGCCCGCAATCCCGCATCCCGCATCCGGGCAAAGAGACGCTGCAGCTCAAGGGCGTCCGGGGTGGTATTAACGGCCGTCTCGACGTGATCGCCGACAATGTACTGGATCGTTCCGATCAAACCGGCTGGCATCCCTGCCGCGTCAAGAATGCCCTTGAGATAATAGGTAGTTGATGTTTTTCCGTTTGTTCCGGTAACGCCGATCACGCACAGGCTGCGGGTCGGATCACCATAAAAGGCCGAGGCCAGTTTCCAGAGGTCTGCGCGAATGGTTGTACAGCACAGATGGGGAACAGCGCTCGCTCCTCCGATTGCCGCAGGATCCTCGACAATCACGGCAGCCGCACCACGTGCAATCGCCCCGGGAATGTGCGCATGCCCGTCCGTCTTCGTCCCCTTCATGGCAACGAAGAGGCAGCCGGGTGTGACCTTTCTCGAGTCGGTCTCGACCGAGGTAATTTCGACAGCCTGATCACAGACGAGACCAAGACTCGCCGCACATTCCTGCAAGCGCATACGACACCAGTTCCTTTACCGTCTTCTGCTGCATCCTGACGGGAGCGCGGTCCCTCACCGCGCAGCCCCGCCCGGGCGTCTCCGTACATCAAGGGGCCGGAGACTGTTCCCCAAAAACTGCCAGCCCGGCCTGCTCCCGCAGTCGGGTCTGATCCATTACCGCTCGCGCATCCCCAACAGGTCCCGGGCGAGAGGTACGATCCGTTCGGGACTCTTGAGCCGTTCGATCCGGACGTCAAGCTGGTTGAGACTCTTGACCGCCTCGGCCTGCTCGGACTTGAGCAGGGCAATCTCCCTGTCCAGCTCGCGGCTTTTGACACGCTGCATCAGGTACAGAAAAAGAAGCGACATCGCCAGCACAACAACCAAGAGGGCCCGCAGGCAACTGGCAAAAACTGTCCGGCTGTCGGCCCCTGTCTCAAACTGCGGCACCATCGGCTATCCTTTCGGCGACACGTAATTTGGCACTGCGCGAGCGCGGATTTTTCGCCACTTCTTCATCATCGGCAACGAGGGCCTTGCGATACACCGCCCGCAGCCGGCCTGGGCAACCGCAGGTGCAGCGCGGAGCGCGGGGCGGGCAGATACAATGCGGCTCGTTGTCCCGCATGAAATGCTTGACGATCCTGTCCTCAAGTGAGTGAAAGCTGATCACGCACAAGCGTCCACCCGGCAGGAGAAGGTCGACCGTCTGCCCGAGAACATCTTCGAGCACCTCAAGTTCGCGGTTGACCTCGATCCGGATCGCCTGAAAGACCCGCGTCGCCGGATGAATCCGCTCGTGGGCATAACTCGCAGGAACCGCACGGCTGATCAGGGCCGCCAGACGGTCCGCCGTCACAATCGGCTCCCTGGTCCTGGCCTCAACAATCGCGCGGGCAATCCGACCGGCATAGCGTTCCTCCCCGTACTCGCGGAAGATGCGCACCAGTTCCTTTTCGGCATATTCGTTGACCACATCGGACGCGCTGACCCGGGCCGTAACACCAAGGCGCATGTCAAGCGGCTCGCTTTTCTGAAACGAAAAGCCTCGCCCGCTGGCCTCATAGTGGAACGAGGATATCCCGAGATCAAGCAGGATTCCGTTGACAGCACGCACCCCGCCAGCCAGGAGGGCCTCGCTCATTGACTCAAAATTGCTGCAGATTGCAGTGAAGCGCTCGCCATAGGGGGCCAGCCGGCGGCGGGCGATCCCGATGATCGCCTCGTCCTGATCGAAGGCGATCACCCGGCAGGCCGGTTCGCTTTCGAGGATCAGACGGCTGTGCCCACCCTCACCCAGGGTGCCATCGACATAGACTCCGCCGGGAACCAGGGCCAGGCCGTCAAGGACCTGTCCCGGAAGGACGGGGTCATGAATGATGTGCATTTCTTCCATAAATATGCCGACCCCGTCAGATATCAAGGCGGGACAGGGTCTCGCCGAGTGCGCCCAGATCGCCGTGTTCGGCCAGGTCACGCTCGTAGGCATCCTTGTCCCAGACTTCTATGTACTTGCCGGCACCCAGGATCACGACATCCTTTGAAATCCCGGCATACTCCCGCAAGGGCTGGGGCAGACAGATCCGCCCCTGTTTGTCCGCTACAAGCTCCACCGCCGGCCCGACAAAATTGCGGATAAAGATACGGTGTTCGCGGTTGCCCATGGTCAGACCGCCCAACTTGTCGCGCAGCATCGTCTGCCAGCTCTCCCCGGTAAACAGGATCAGGCAGTGCTCAAACCCCTTGGTCGCGACCCAGACTTCCTTGTCATCAATCCATGAGGCCAGGGCGCGAAATTTTGCGGGGACAGCCACCCGTGACTTTTCGTCCAGAGTGTGCATGTTCTCGCCGGAAAAAAGCGCGATTTTGTGGCTGCCCGTGGGAGTCTCCACCAGAAATCACCATTTTTCCCCAATTTTCCCCACCCAACCCCTCAAGAGTACGTGGACTTATACCGATTGTCAATAGTTTTGAAGGAAAAAAGTGGTCTGGGCGACACTACCCATCCAACGGGGTCTACTCCGGGAGTCGTATGATGGTCTTGTAATGGCACTCCCGGAGTCGCACCACAACTTCATGAAAATGTCATGTATTGCCGGAGTGTTATGCCAAAACCGCGAGATACGCCGCTTGACACTCCGGGCAAGCCTGCATATCATTGAGGCATACACGTACATGGGTTCGGGGCATCTGCTCCGGAGGCGTTTTGGGGATGGTCGGGCCGCCATCAGCCGCACGGAGAATCTGTGCGGTCAGGTCTTTTGGGTCCGCGGCGCTCCCCAACACGCGGAGGCATTCGGGATGGTCGGGCCGCCACCCGGGACTCGTGCGTTGCACGAGCATCCGGCATGGAGGGACGATCAGCAACCGGATCGGCCGGATTGCCGGCATACTCCATCCATGGGGGCATCAATGAAGCTCGATGCATCTGGAATCATCGTCATCGCCATGCTTGTGGCCTGGGTCAGTTTTATGGGCTGGGTCAGCTGGCGCAGCCGCAAGGAAAACAAGAAGAATTCGTAAGCACAGCGTGCACGTACGCAAGAGGGGCTGGTCAGTGGCCAGCCCCTCTTGCGTCAAGGCTGCGTCCTGTCCTGGAAAAAATCCCGCACACATCCTCAAAATTTACAATACAATCATGCATCCCCTGGAGTGCAGCTCTGTCTCCTCAGTCTTCACCAAAGGAATAGTGTTTCTTGAGTGGTTGAATTGTAATGCCTTCCATCCTCCAGCCCCCGCTTCACCTGTTTGTCACATGATGCACAGTTTTGTCGGCATCCACAAGCAGGGTCTTGAAAAAGCCTCCCGTCATGACCAGGGGTTCGGACGTACTCCCGCTGTCCAGGGCCCAGGCCACGGTTAAAAGGCGGGGCCGCTTGTCAGGCCAGGCCGCCACCACCCAGCCATCGGTTACACGGTCGTGCCCGGGCCGCACACCACTGCCCGTCTTGACCAGGAGCTTTGGAAACCCAGGTCCACACAAAAGGCGCGCCGTGCCATATTCCGCCGCGATTCGCATCCCCCGATCGAGGATCGAGCGTGTCGCATCGGACTGCGGGACCTGTCTCTGGTTCTTTTTCTTGGGGAACAGTCTCCAGTCCATCCCGGGCGTCAGCCAGCCCTGACTGGTGAGGGCCAGGCCGAGTGGACGGACCGCACCACCCGCATGCCAGGCGCTATAGACCGAAGCGATCCCGGCCACCGAAACCAGGGTTCCGTGCCCGAGGGCGATGTCAAGCCTTTTAGCCAGGGTTGCGCAGCCCACCAGCCGGCCGGCCGCAGCCAGCCGGTCCGACTGGACAAGCGGATCCGCCGCAAAGAGTCCCAGAGTCTCGCCAAATTTCAGCATCTCAAGATGTATGATGCGCCCGGAGAGGACACGAAAAAAATGGTTGCACGAAAATCCGATGGCCTGGCTGATCCCGATGTGACCGTGTCCGTTTTTGAGGGAGCAGCCGGCCTGATAGAGGTAGCGGCCACCCCCGATATGCAGGTATGCCGCAAGCGCCTCCTGCGGATAGTCCCTGCAATCGAGAATGTACGGACCCTGACAGCGCCAGCGGAAAGCGGCCTCGAGCCGCCCGGCCTCAAGCAGGTGCCAGGCGGCCACCAGCTTGAGGAGTGATCCCGGGGAGACAAGCTGGCGAAAAGCCGGGCGCAGTCCGCAGGCCGCGATGATCTCGGCCCGGGCCAAATCGACCACCAACATGACGCGCTGGCCCCCGACATCGTCCGGGGCAACCAAGCGGAGCGCCCGGCGGACGGCATCATACGACACAGGCCTGTTTCCATCAGCGTCGGGCGCCTCTG
>JAKPMW010000123.1 GCA_029548715.1 Spirochaetota bacterium
TCCATCCGTCCGGCAATCCGCCCGTCAATCACCAGATCCTCGCTCCAGACCTGGCAGGCATCCGCTCGGGCTGCCTGACCCGGGGTCCACGCCCGCTGGTGCATCCTGCCGGCTGGCCCGTCATCCTCCATGCGCAGTTCGAGCAATGCGCGATTATTGGTTGTGCGCACAACAACCGAGCGGATCCCGAACCGGCGCATGGCCATCCGCGCTCCCCTGCGACTGACATTTCCGTTTTCGGAGACCATGGATGAAAGCACCCGGACAAAATCACCCCGCCTGCGCTCACGGTTTTGGTCCGCAAACGAGGCAAATTTGTCCATCACAGCCAGATGGATGGCAAAAGCAGACAAGCCAAACACCACCAGGGCTGCGAGACCGTACACAAGCATCAGGCGGGTGCGAAGACGCTGGCTCATGGTCGCTCCTCGCCACTTCCGGTCTGCGAACAGCGGTAGCCGACACCATGCACCGTCTCGATGCAACGGGCCTCGTCCCCCAGTTTCCGGCGCAGATTCTTGATGTGGCTGTCAATGGTTCGCTCCATGCTTTCATGGTCGTACCCCAGGACAAGCGCGGCAAGCTGGGCCCGGCGGTAGACCTTGCCGGGATGGCGGGCCATTTCATGCAAAAGGTCAAACTCGGTGGCCGTCAGCACCACTGGAACGCCCCCCACCGTTACCGTCCGGGATACCGGCTCAATCGTCACGGTTGCGATACTGCAGACTGGCTCGTCCTGCATCATCGCATGGCCGCTGCGTTTGAGTACCGCCCGGACCCTGGCAACCACCTCCCGTGGCGAAAACGGCTTGGTAATATAGTCGTCGGCCCCCAGCTCAAATCCCTGCAGTCTCTCCCACTCCTCACTGCGGGCCGTCAGCATGATGATTGGAGTCTGGCCCTTTTGCCGGATGGCCGCAGCCACACGCTCGCCGGACATCCCGGGCAGCATGAGATCCAGCAGGACCAGATCGGGAAGCTGCTCGTCGTACAGTTCGATCCCCCGGGCTCCATCCTCCGCCTCAACTACTCTGAGACCCTCACGCACAAGATAGGCCCGCAAGACATCCCGGATCTTGTGTTCGTCCTCGATTATCAGCACGCACCGTTCGGCCATGAAGCCCCCTTTGTCGCTCGGAGAATGTTCATCAAAAATAGTA
The DNA here is from genome assembly GCA_029548715.1 of Spirochaetota bacterium. Taxonomy (GTDB): domain Bacteria; phylum Spirochaetota; class JAGLSM01; order JAGLSM01; family JAKPMW01; genus JAKPMW01. The sequence continues at coordinate 1,161 of JAKPMW010000123.1, forward strand.
CCCCGCAGATGTGAAGATTATATGCAGGACCGGAGCAGATCCTGTGCATGCCCGTCAGGGCATCCTGGGATACAAATACCAGCCCGCACCCGACAGGGCCTGCGCCAAAACACTGATTGTATTGCCCCCGGGGGTGCAATACAATGAATTGATGACACACGACCGGATTATCGGGAAGCTGGCCAGACCCGGCATAACCCTGCTTCTTGCGGGATTGGCGCTGGCGGGGAACATGCTTCACGTCCAGCTTTTTTACAATGTTGACCTGATTTTCGGGAGCATCTTTTCGCTGATCGCGCTCTTTCTGTACGGGCTCCCTGCCGGCCTCCTTGTCAGTGCGACCTCCGCCTCATGGACATGGGTTTTGTGGGGTCACCCCTGGGCAATGGTCATTCTGCTGGGCGAGGTCATATTTTGTGACTGGGCGTTTCGCAAAAAACATCTCAATATCATCCATGCCGTGCTCGCCTACTGGCTGCTCCTGGGCATGCCCCAGGTTTTTTTCTGGTATCATCTCGCCCTGGGCATGCACCCCGATCCCGCACTCCTTGTCATGCTCAAGCAGGCTTTCAACGCCATGCTCAACGCCCTTCTGGCAAGCGCCGTCATCATCGGCCTCGAGTTTTTTTCCCGCACCCGGGGGAGGGGCCATTATCACCGAACCCTTGACCTGGCCTTCATTATCCAGGTGTTTCTGCTGGCCTTTCTGATCTTTCCTTCACTGTCCCTGATCATCATCCAGACCCGCGAACGGGTCTCGGCAATCGAACAGACAATATCCGTCCGCCTTGAGGATGCGGCCTACAGTCTGCAGCAGTTTATCTCCTCTCGCATCTCCCTGACCCGACAACGACTGCAGCTTGTCGCCCGCAAGGGGGCACTCCTCGGTGAACAATTTATCCGCGAAGAACTCGCCCGTCTCGCCGGCGATGACGGAGAAAACCTGATCATCGCCGGGGTCAGCGCTCCGGGCGAGCACGCCCTCTGCGAGTCCTGCAGCCAGACTGCCGCCTGCCTCTGTTCGAGTGAGGAGTGTGGTACGGCAAAATGCTTTGACACTGTCCCGGCCCGGGTCTTGCCAGCCATTCTGGTCCAGATCAATACCAACGGGAGACGCTTTTGGGCCACGCTCTCCCGCAGCGAACTGGTCGGGTGGCTTGTCGGACAAAGAGAACGCTCGGGAATCCGTCAGGCACTGCTGTTCGAAAAGGAGCTGACTCTCGAACCCCGGACCGATACCTGGCCAACCGCCCCGCTCGCCATGCTTGCCGGAAACGCCTACGCTCGGGAACAGATCGGAACCAATCTGGTGATGGCCATACCCACCGGACAGTTTCCTTCAGCCATGATGCGCTGGGGGAAGTCCTGCATCTACACGATCCGGACCCTGCCCGACCTCCCCGGCCTGACGCTGGTGGCCGAGGCTCCGCTTGCACCGGCCATCGCCGGAGTCGTCCAATCAATCAAAATGATTCTCGTGATCCTGGTTTCCTGCATTGTCCTTTCCACTCTCGTGGCCTGGCTGATCGGACGCAGGATAGCCCGTTCCCTCACGAGACTGGCGGAGATCAGCAAAAACATCCCTGCCCGCCTGGAAGCGGGAGGGCCAGAGCCCGGCTGGCATGGGAGTGCGATCACCGAGATCCAGGCCCTGATTTCCAATTTCCGCGAGATGACAATGGCCATGAGCAAACAGGTCGGACGGCTGAGGGAAAGCAGCGAGGCCAAATCACGCTT
>JAKPMW010000160.1 GCA_029548715.1 Spirochaetota bacterium
CCAGACCCAGCACGCCTGTGCCGGGGGGACCATCGCCCTGCTTGGCACGGCGGCCCAGCTTGTTGCAGGCGGCCGGGCGAATGAGCGGGGGCTGGTGGTCTGTACGGACATTGCCCGCTACAAGCGGGCATCAACTGCGGAGATCACCCAGGGTGCGGGTGCGGTGGCCATGCTGGTCGAGCCGCGGGCCAGGCTGGTGGGCCTTGACCTGGCAACGGTGGGGCATGCCTCGCACGACGTGGATGATTTTTTCCGGCCTCTGGGCAGCGAGACAGCAGTGGTCAAGGGCCGCTACTCGATCCGCTGCTACCGTGAGGCCCTTGAAGAGGCCTTTCTCGATCATGCGGCGCGCAGCGGCAGGCAACCCTCAGCCGTCCTTGAGGAGACCGACATATTTGTGCTGCATGTTCCGTACTACAGTCTGCCGCTTGACTCGCTCGAATGGCTGGTGGGTCGCCAGCTCGGGATCGGGCGGCAGGAGGCAGCGGCCTTTTTGTCCGCCCGTGGGTACCAGGAATCAATTCTCCCCGCCGCCCGGATCGGAAACCTCTATTCAGGCTCGATGTACATGGCGCTCGTGTTTTCCCTGGAGGGGGCCCAGCGACGGTTTGGGGCAGACATTGCGGGGCGGCGGATTCTCTTCGCCTCATACGGTTCGGGCAATACCATGATGGTTTTCAGGGGGGAGGTTGCACCCTCTGCTTCTGAAGTCATGGCAGGCTGGCAGATCCAAACCCTGCTTGATGAACATACTCCGGCCACTCTTGATGTCTACGAACGCTGGATGGCCCAGTATTCCGACGGTGTGCAGGGCCGGCCGCAACCAGGTGCCTTTTACCTCGAAGGTCTGCGGGAGGATGGCTACCGTGAATACGCCATTGGATGCTGACGGAGCCCGCATCAGCCGGCGCAAGCTGCGCCATCTTGATGTATGTGCTGATCCGGCCATGCCTGTCGAGGATCCGCGGGGGGCCGGATTTGACAATCTGCACCTTGTTCACGAGTGCCTGCCCGAGGCTGACGCGGATGCGATAGATACCTGCTGCGAATTTCTTGGATACACCTGCCGCCTGCCGCTCCTTATTTCCTGCATGACTGGGGGGACTGGCGACGGTTCGCCCTTTAACGTGATCCTGGCGCGTCTGGCCCAGGAGCGGGGCCTGCCTCTCGGTCTCGGCTCAATGCGGATACTGTTTCACGATCAGGGTGCGATCCCCGATTTTGCCATGCGCCGGTACGCCCCCGACGTGCCCTTGCTGGCCAACATCGGTGCCGCCCAACTGGAAGGACTTGAGTCCGGGCGGCTTGTTGAGATGGCCCGGCGTCTTGAAGTGGATGCCCTTGTGGTCCACCTCAATCCCGGCCAGGAAATCGTCCAGCCGGGAGGGGACAGGGATTTTCGTGGGGTGTCGGATGCCATCCGCCGGCTGTGCGACCACGGGGCCATGCCCGTCATCGTCAAGGAGACCGGACACGGAATTCGTCCGCGTCGTGTCCGCGAATTGCTCGCATCCGGGGTTGCCTGGGTTGACCTGGCCGGGGCCGGAGGGACTGACTGGCTTCAGGTCGAGTCCTGCCGCGGGCAGCAGCTTGAGTCCGGCGAATCGTTTGCGGGCGGGATCGCCAGCGACTGTGTCGCCTGGGGGCTCCAGACTGCTGTCATCCTTGCTGCCCTTGCGGCCGACGGAGACAACGAGGGCGATATCCCGGGCTGGCTTGTCTCACGCAGGCCCCTCCCTGTGATCGCCTCGGGCGGTGTCAAAAGCGGGCTGGATATCGCCCGTGCCATTGCGCTGGGTGCCGGGCTGGCCGGAATGGCTCTTCCCTTTGTCCGGGCTCATGCTGCCGGGGGAGAGGCCGCACTTGAGCGGCTTGTCCTGACCATCGGTGAAAGTCTCAGGAGTGTCATGTTTCTTTGCGGAGCCCGCAACCTGGCCGGATTGCGCAGGGTGGGCCTGATGGCCGGGAGCGAATTTGTCACGGCCGTCAGGCAACTGGCCGCTGTTGACAGGGGCTGAGAGACGGTATGCGTCCGGGAGGAAAGATGGCTGGTGGATCCCTGCGGCGGATGAGCATGAGCGAAAGACGGGAGGCCCTGATTGCCCGGCTTCCCGCACTGGCCGGACTGATGGAAGAGGCCCGGGAGAGTTCTTCGCTTGAGGCCCTTTCCGAATTGATGGTCGAATCTCCGCTGGGGTTTTTCGCGCTTCCCCTCGGGGTTGCAGCGGGATTTGTGATTGACGGCCAGGAAATCGACATTCCGCTGGCTACCGAAGAGCCCTCGGTCGTGGCGGCGGCGTCGCATGCAGCCGGGCTGGTGGCACTTGGCGGCGGTTTTGTGACCGCCTCAGAGGGTGATATCGTGACAGCCCAGGTCTGGCTCGAACAGGTTGGGCTCGCCGGTCTGGCTTCTCTTTCAGGGGGAACATCCTCCGGCCAAAACGATATGGCGGGTGTTTCCAAAAAAGTACAATATTGCGATTATGAAAACACCGTCGGAACTGGTGCCGCATATCCCCTGGCTGATCCGCTTGCCGCACGACTTGGCTCGCTGGTCAACACGGCCCTGCCCTCGCTTGTGAAACGGGGTGGCGGGTATGCCGGGGCCGACGTGGCTGTGCCCGGGGATCCGCCCGGGGTGGTGCGGGTCCAGATCCATATCCGGGTGTGTGATGCGATGGGAGCCAATCTCGCCAATACCGCTGCCGAAGCCGCAGCACCCCTCCTTGAAGAGGTCAGCGGGGGCAGGGCCCTGGCCCGGATTTTGACCAATGACAGCGGACAGCGGATGGCCAGTGCATCCTTTGCCCTGCCAGTCCGCTGCCTGCGCAGGGCCGGGATTCAGGGGGCCGAGATAGCCCGGCGGATCGAGCTGTTTTCGCGTATTGCCGGGGCCGACAGGACACGGGCTGTGACGCACAACAAGGGGATCATGAACGGGGTAAGCGCCCTGGCCCTGGCAACGGGAAATGATACCAGGGCGGTCGAGGCAGCAGCGCATCTGTATGCCTGCAAGAGCGGGCGCTACCTCCCCCTGACGACGTACAGGCTGGATGGCGATCTCCTCCGGGGCGAGATCAGCCTGCCGGTTCCCCTGGGGACGGCCAGCAGTACTGCGGCCCTGCATCCGGGGGCCAGGCTTTCGCTGGCAGTGCTGGGAAATCCCCCGGCCGCCAGGCTTGGGCGGATCGCGGCCGCCCTCGGACTGGCGCAAAATCTTGCGGCGCTGGCTGCTCTCGTCGGGGAAGGGATCCAGGCCGGGCATATGCGTCTTCATGCCCGGCGCAGCGCATTCCTCGCCGGGGCGCGCGGCGCCGAGATCGAGAGTGTGGCCGGAGTGATTGCCCGTGAGGGTCAGGTGACACTCGATGCCGCGCGCCGGGTATTGAATGCGCTGCGCCGGGGGGGACAATGAGTCTCCCGGCAGGGCTGCTCTATCCTCCGCCGGGCGCGGATTCCATCTCAGGAGAGGAAGCACGATGAGGGAGCACGTCTGGCGTGCCTCGCCCAGTCTGGCCATGATCAAGTACTGGGGGAAGGCTGTTCCGGCGGCCGGGACGGGTGATGCGGATATTGCCGGATCAAATATCCCTGCCAGTTTCAGTCTTGCTGTCGGACTTGAAGGGCTGTACAGCGAGACACGGGTCAGGCTGGCCGACGACGGGATGGACCGGGTTATGCTTGCAGGGCGTGAGGCCGATCCGGTACGCTATGCGGGCTTTTTTTCGGGGCTGCGCCTCCTCCTCGGGGTGGAGCATCACTGGGAATGCTGCAGCGAAAACAATTTCCCCACCGCAGCGGGGCTGGCGTCCTCCTCTTCGGGCTTCGCCGCCCTTGCTGCAGCCTGCGCCGCCGCCAGCGCAGCCATTACGGGGGAGCCTGTTCCCCATGAACTCCTGTCCCAGGCTGCGAGGATTGGTTCGGCCTCGGCGGCGCGTGCCGTCTGGTCCGGGTTTGTGGCCCTGCGGGCCGGGGCACGTTCGGCCGAGCAGGTGCATGCTCCCGACTGGTGGCCCGCTTTGCGCGTGATCGTCGTGCGCATCAGTGATCTGCCCAAGGAGGCATCCTCGCGGGATGCAATGGAGCTGACTCGTCTGACCAGTCCCTATTATCAGGCCTGGCTTGAGGACAGTCCCCGGGTCTATGCAGAAGCACTTGGGGCTCTGGCGGCCCGGGACCTGGGACGTCTTGGTCCCCTGATCAGGGCCAGCACGATGCGCATGTTCGGCTCGATGCTTGGAGCGGATCCGCCGGTGCTCTACTGGCTGCCCCAGTCGGTGGCCGTCCTGCAGGCAGTGGCGCGTCTGCGCAGGGATGGGGCGATGGTCTGGGAGACCATGGATGCCGGGCCCCAGGTCAAGCTCTTTTGTCTCGACAAGGAGGCGGAAGGGGTGTGTCACTCGCTGCTTGGCGTCCTGCCGGAGCTTGAGGGCCGGCTGCTGGTCCTCCGGGTTGGGGGCGGGCTGGCGAGAGTCGGGTGATTGAGGGTGCCGTTGAACTTCATAGAGCTTTCAGCACCCTCCTGAAGAATGCACGTCTTGAACACGGGCTCTCCCAAGTGGAGACAGCCAGACGCCTGGGCATTGAAGACCTGTTTTTCCTGTCAGCGGCTGGAAAAAAAGGGCGCCACCGACTTTCAAAAATTTGTTTGTATACTTTAACCGGAAGTGCATGGTACCATGAGATTCACCATACCAATCCAGGAGCGTGTCTTGATGAAAAGATGGATATTTGTATTGCCGATTCTCTTTGTGTGTTCTGCCTGCGGTCCGGTAACGCAGGGCAGCATCCAGACTTCAGAAACCCGCAACACGGCCACGTCCGGCCCGATGCGGGATCTCTTTGGTACCCAGCTCAAGACCTCGTCAGGCTCCTCCGTTTCTTCTTCACTGCTCACCGGCAAGGTTGTCGGAATATATTTTTCGGCGCACTGGTGCGGACCCTGCCGCCAGTTTACTCCCGTACTTGTCGATACCTACAAGCGCCTCAAGGCCCAGGGCAAGCCCTTCGAGATCGTGTTTGTTTCATCCGACAACAGCGAGGCGGACATGTACAAGTATATGAAGGAAGCAGGAATGCCCTGGTATGCTGTCCCCTGGAAGGGGAGTGTAGCCAATAATCTCAAGTCGAAGTATGCTGTGCGGGGGATTCCCACCCTGATTGTTGTTGACCAGGACGGAGAGACCATCTCGACCTCGGCCCGCAGTCAGGTTGCATCGCAGCGGGAGCGGGTCTGGAATACCTGGGTCAGATGAGAGGCTTGTGAATATGAAAGGAAGCTGCCCCCATGGTGCTTGAATTTCTGGTTGCAGCCGTCGGGATCAACGGAATCTTTTTTGGGTTTGCAGCGGTACTCAGGACGGACAAGGTGACGGATCTTTCCTACAGCCTGACCTTTCTTGTCCTGGCAGTCTGGGGGATCCTGCGTCTGCCCGCTGAGCCCACGCTCTGGCAGCTTGTCCTTGCGGGGATGGTTGTGCTCTGGGCCCTGCGCCTGGGCGGCTACCTGCTTGTCCGGATCCTTGCGACCGGGGTCGATCACCGCTTTGACCGGATGCGGGACAAGCCTCTCGTGTTTGCCCGTTTCTGGATCCTGCAGGCAGTGACTGTCTGGGTGGTCATGCTGCCCTATGCCCTCGGTCTTTCGGCTGCCAGGGCTGTCTCTCCCTGGGTCTGGCTGGGCTGTGGAATCTGGCTGGCCGGATTGTGGCTTGAATCCGTCAGCGATGCGGTCCGGTACCGCTTTCGCAGGCAAGCGGAGAATGCCTCGCGCCCTGTGGATGCCGGGCCCTGGCGCTACAGCCGGCATCCCAATTATTTTGGCGAGATGCTGGTCTGGTGGGGGATCTGGCTGGCCCTGCTCCCCGCCTGGGTGGATCGGGCCGGACTGGTACTCGTTTCGGCACTCGGGCCTGTCTTCATTACGGGCCTGCTCCTGTTTGTCAGCGGGATTCCCCTTCTCGAAAAATCCTCTGCCTCCCGCTATGGTGCTGCCTGGGAGGCCTACGCGGCCCGGACAAGTCTGCTTGTTCCCTGGTTTCCCCGGAGGGATGTTCCCCCTCCTCCTGCAACTCCAAAGAGAAAACGAAGATGAATCCGTCAGCATTTCTCCTGCATGAGTTCAGGCGGATGAGCGCCGAGACGGCTTTGGGTCTGGGGCTGATCTGGCTGACCCTGTTTTGTATCGTGTTTTTTATCGGTCGCCCCCAAAAGGGCGAGGGCGGGGCCGGTTCGCTCAATACCGTGTCCGCATTTGTCTACTGCCTGGTGACCCTTGGAGTCCCGGTTGTGCTGCTGGTGGCCGGGCATCGCCGGGCTCTGGCCGATCCGGGACAGCTTGCGATCCTTTTCCTGTTTTTTGTCGCCATGCAGGTCATTATCCTCAGGCGCCGCTTTGCGGTCCGGCCACGGATAGCCCTTTCCCTGGCTTTTTCGCCCTGGCTCTTCGGGCTTGTCGAACATTTTATCTTTGGTGGAGGATTGTCCGACCTTGCTGAAATGGTCCTGGACGTGACGGTGTTCAGCGGGTTTGTCACGTTTAACGCCTTTTGGCTGACCTTTCCCCTCATGCTGATGGGAAAAAACCCCCTGGGAGGGGAAGACAGTCCCTTTCGCCGGGTGCGGGAGCATCCGGTGCGGACAGTTCTGGCTGTGCTTGTCATCCTTCTGTTGCTCGGGATGGGTGCCATCCTGTTGCATGCGGTCTGGCCGGTGTTTCTTGTGTTTGAACTGGCGGGTGGCGGGACATCGCTGGCCTACCTGCTGGCGGTGATTGCGGTTCAGGTTGGTCTTGAGGCAGTGGCATTGCGGAAGGCAGGAACCCTGGTCTGAAAGGACAGACGGGCTGCGAGTCTGTTGCGCGGCGCTGCGCCTGTCCGGCTTGCCGAACGGGAAGGGGTGTGATATCCTGAGCGGCATGACCGCGCCCGGGGGAAAAACGTGTGAATACCGAAAACATTCTGCTGGCCTTTGCCCTGACCCTCCTGGCCGGTTTGTCCACAGGGATAGGGAGTTTGATGGCGTTGTTTTCGCGCCGCTTCAATCCCCGCTTTCTTGCGGCCTCCCTTGGCTTTTCTGCCGGAGTGATGATCTATGTGGCCTTTGTCGAAATTTTTGCCAAGGCCAGGGAGACACTGGGCCAGGCTCTTGGGGAGGGGCCCGGGTACCTTGTGACAGTCTGTGCATTTTTTGGCGGAATTGGCATCATTGCCCTGATCGACAAACTGATTCCCTCGTATGAAAATCCCCATGAGGTGCGCAATTTTTCCCCGGGGAGCGATGAGGTGCGCAGCCATGACCCGCGCCTCTTGCGAATGGGCTTTTTTTCGGCCCTGGCGATTGCGATCCACAACTTTCCCGAGGGGCTTGCGACCTTTATGGCCGGACTGTCCGACCCGGCTCTTGGTGTCAGTATTGCCGTTGCAATCGCGATACATAATATTCCTGAAGGGATTGCCGTTTCAGCGCCTGTCTACTACGCGACAAAAAGCCGGAAAAAGGCCTTTGTCCTCTCGTTTCTGTCGGGGCTGGCCGAACCGGTTGGGGCCCTGATCGGGTACTTTTTCCTCTCCAGCTTTTTCGGCCCTGTCACCATGGGGGTGATATTTGCGGGGGTTGCCGGGATCATGGTCTATATCTCGCTGGATGAGCTCTTGCCCACGGCCGAAGAGTATGGCGAACACCATATTGCCATCGGGGGCGTCGTGGCCGGGATGCTGGTCATGGCGGCAAGCCTGCTCCTCCTCAGTTGAAGGGCTGACCGGGCAGACACGGCCTATAGCGAGTCAAGAGCCTCGGCGCAGGCAGCGGCAATCGCTGCAGGATCCCGCATGGACTCGATCCGCTGGATCAGCCCGGTCTCACGCAGCATGCGGGCCAGGACGACCGAAACCTGCATCCGGTGGGAGACGGCTTCGGGCATATTGGCCTTGAACAGGGCGAGCAGGATAACCCGGGTCCGGGTTCCATCAGCCGAATACCATTCGATGTCACGTGGCGTGACGGCAAGCACCAGCTCAAGCGGATTGTCGATCAGGGCGGTTTTGCAATGGGGCAGTGCCAGACCGTTACCGATCCCGCAGGAGAGGATGGCTTCACGCGCTACAAGCGAGATGGCGATCCGGTGCAGGATATCGCTGGGGGTATCCTCGAAGGCCGCTGCGTTGGAGAGACACCACTCGATAATTGTGGCCTTGTGCCGGGGAACATCCTTGTCTTCGAGCGGCGCATCGAAGTGTTCGGCAGGATAGAGCCTGACAAGGGGGACAAACTCGTCCGGGGGGAGATCTGCCAGTTTTTGGGGCAATACGAGGATATTCCCTGCCACCAGTCTGTCCCGGATGATGGTGTCGAGATGTTCCATATGAGTGCAGTATTCACCGCAATTCTGCGAGATGCAAGAAAAATGGGAAAAACAGGCCGGATCTGCATGATTTCGGGGACCAGCCACGTATTTTGTGGGAAAGCATGCATCCTTCACGTATCCCTCTTTGATAGGGCAGGGTCTGCTTTGTATACTCTGTTCACCAGTTCCGGGCAGGAGGAAGTGATGACCATTTTGCATTGTGCCGATCTCCATCTGGGCCGCCGGCCCAGGGGTGGACGGGGTTCGTGGTCGGACAGCAGGTATGACGATTATTTTTCCGCCTTTGACCGGATCGTGACGCTGGCCATTGAACGCGGGGTGGGCTGCCTGACGATAGGGGGCGATGTCTTTGACAGCAATGCCATGCTGCCCGCGACCCTTGCCAAAACCGAAGCCGTGCTCGAGCGTCTCAGGGTGCAGCGGATTCCCGTGGTGGCAACCTGGGGGAATCATGATCGCCCCGGTTACGGGGGAGACAGCGAGTTTTGGCTGGCCTATCTGGCTGAAAAAGGACTGCTCCTGATGCCCCGGGCCGAAAAGCTGTCCGGGATTCATGAGACCGAATGGAGATTCGATCCGGTCGTTCTTGACGGGATATCCTTTTGGACTCCCGGCTGGTGGAGGTCCCAGAATGAAGTGGTGCTCTCTGCCCTGGCCGCGCATCTGTCGGGCCAGCCCGGACCGCATGCAGTCCTGGCCCACCTCGCCCCGGTCGGCGGAGGCTATCTTGACCAGGGGGCCGTCCCGGCCGATGCAATCCGCCAGTTTCAGGATCTGGTATGCTTTATGGGCGGGGGCCATTTTCATTCCTGGTCGCAGTTCCCCCGCGAGCAGCCCTTCTTTTTTGTGCCCGGCTCTCCCGAGTACTTTGATATCGGTGAGCGTGCTGCAGACAAGGCGGTTGTGCTGTATGACACTGTGATGCGCAGCTTCGAACGGATTCCCGTTATACCCCGCCCCAAGCATGACCTGATGCTCGAGACTGATACCCCTGATTGCGAGCACTTTGTCAGGAAGCAGCTTGAGCCCCGGCTCAAAAACCTGCAGTTCGCCGAGGGTGACATGATCAGGCTTGAAGTCCTCTGTCCCCCCGGGATCTGGCTGGATGCCGGCTGGTGTGAACACTGGCTCGAAAATGTGGCCGGCTTTGGCAAGGCATCCGTCAGCCTGCGTCATCCCGCCGGGCAGAGCGATTCTTCCGGGGAGGGAGACGGTTCACAGAGAGCGATCGAAGAAATCATCCACGAATATATCGCAACCTGCGAGATCTTCAGGGATGTTCCGGAAGAGACGCTGCGGTTGCTGCAGGAGATGGCGGCCGCTCTCGACGAGCCTGCACGCGGAGACGAGATCATCCATGAGCGGCTTGAAGCATTCTTTGCAGCGACGCACAAGGAGGCCTGATGCGCATCGTCCGGATCAAACTTGACAATTACCGCTGTCACGGGCAGTTCGAACAGGATTTTCCGGCCGGGATCAACCTCCTGATCGGCAAAAACGGCACCGGAAAGAGCTCGGTCCTCGAAGCGATCGGGATGATCATCTGCGGTGAGTCCGGCAGGGGTGCGGCCGAAGGCGGTGCTGTCGGACCCCTGAAAAAGCATGCCAATATCGAGATCGAATTTGTCGACAGGGCCGGTGTGCGCTGGCTGGCAAAAAAGCGGATTGGTGCGGGGGGGCGCGCGGTTCAGCTCTGGCGGAATCAGGGCACCGAGTGGCAGCCCGAAAGCAGCGAGATCCTGCCCGGACTTTTCGGGCTGTCCAAAAAAGATGCCAAAACAGTCTACCGGACAATGATTGTCGCCGAGCAAAACCAGTTTACACTCCCCTTTATGGGGACCCCGGCAAACCGGATGGCTGTGTTTGACAGTGTGTTCGGGATCAGCCAGTGGCGTGAGCTGGGCACGAAATCCGGCATCGAAACACCATATTCAAATTCTGTCAGTGCACTCGAGGCTCGCCTCCTGACCCTTGAAGAACAGATGACCGTATCCGGGGGGGCAGGCCTTGAGGCCGAAGAGGCGACCCTCGGGCAGGAGGTCACCCGCCGGGAAAACGAAAGTCTCCTCCTTGCCGGGGCGGAACAGAATTCAGTCCGTGCAGCTTCGGCCTGGAGGGCACTTGATGAAAGCGGGCAGAACGCCGAGCGGGCCAAAATCCGCTCGGCCGAGCTGTGCTCCAGGGTGGAGGCCCTTGGAGAGGACCGGGCCTGGCTGGAGGAGAATGCGGCCTCCCTGCGCAGGCTGGAACTCCTTGAGCGTGACCTGGGGATGGTGCGGGTCTGCCATGAGGCCGCACTTGTTGCCGAAGCGGCCCGGGTTCGCGAACAGGGGGCCGAGCTGCGCCTGTCCGAGGCCCGCGAGGAATGCGTCCGCCTCAAGCGGCAGCTTGAGCAAAGCACAAAGGATGCCCGGCACAGCCAGGCCGGGCTTGCCCGAAGCATCCCCCTCGCCAATGACCTCAAGCAGGCCTGGGCCCGGCTCGAGGGCGCCATCTCGGCAGTCAACCAGGCCCGTGCCGCGCTGGATGTGCTGGGGAAAACAGGTGAAGACCTGGAGGAACTCAGGTGCAGACGGGACAGGCTGGCCGGGGATGTTGAGCGTTGGCAGACGCTGCAGGCGCTCAAGGAGACGCTCCTGGGTGAAAACAAGGATGCGGCGGCCCGTCACCGGGCGCTCTCGGCCCAGCGTGAGATCCTCGGGACCGGACGCTGCCCGTTTTTTGGGGAAGCCTGCCAGAATCTTGCGGGTCGCGCCAACGGGCCGCAGGATGAGATCGGACGCATGGTTCAGTCACTGGCGGACACGACCCGGCAGGCAGCCGAACGGTTGAACCAGGTCAACGCCGAGCTGTCCGGGCTGGAGAGAGCCGGGGCTGAACTGGGGGCTGTGACGCAGGCTATTGCGGGTGCCGAGGCAAGGGAACGTGAGCGGACAGGTGCCGGTGAGAGGCTGCAGCAGGCTGTCCGGGAGTGCGAAGCGGCCGAGTCCGCTTTTGACCGTGCGTTTCAGTTCATCCTGGCCCTTCCTGAGGATAATCCCCTGCGACCGGCGCTTCACCCCGGCAGCGCGGAAGGCCGTCTGGCGCAGATGGAGTCCGTCCGTTCA
>JAKPMW010000164.1 GCA_029548715.1 Spirochaetota bacterium
CTTGCAGCCGCGCGAGAGGTCGTTGACAGGCCTGGACAGTCCCTGCAGGAGCGGTCCGTACGCCTCACCTCCGGTCAGCCTCTCGGTGAGCTTGTATGCAATATTTCCTGCATTCAGATCGGGGAAGATAAGGGTATTGGCCTTCCCCGCCACAGGAGATCCTGGCGCCTTGCTCTGGCCGACCTTTTCGATGATGGCGGCATCAGCCTGGAGTTCGCCGTCAACGACCAGTTCGGGTGCGCGTTCCCTGACCAGCCGTGTTGCTTCGATGACCTTGTCAACAATCGGGTCACTGGCGCTTCCCTTGGTCGAAAACGAAAGCATGGCGACGACGGGCTCAACTCCCAAAAGCTGGCGACACGAGCCGGCTGCGGCAATGGCGATATCGGCAAGCTGGGACGCGTCCGGATTGGGTACAGCTCCGCAATCCGAGTAGATAAAGGCACCATTGGCGCCGTAGCTGCAGTTGGGTACGATCATTGCAAAACAGGATGAAACTGTCTTCATCCCCTCTGCCGGGCGGACGATCATGATTGATGCCCTGAGAACATCGGCCGTTGCATGGATTGCGCCACCGACCATCCCGTCGGCGTAGCCCCGGGCAACAAGCATTGCCCCGTATGAGAGGACATCCTCAACCATGTAGCGTGCCTTTTGCAGCGTGATTCCCTTGTGCTTGCGCAGCTCGTAGTAGGCTTCGGCAAACTCGTCGATCCTGGGGGATGCTTCGGGATTTTCGGTCTGTATTCCTTCAAGGGAAACGCCAGCTTCGGCGGCAGCCTTGCTGATTTCTTCGGGTGTTCCCAGGAGGTAGAGCTCGGTGACCAGTTTTTCGTCCACCAGGGTTCTTGCGGCCTGGACAACCCGGGCATCGTTTCCCTCAGGAAGAACGATCCTGCCAGGCCTGGCCAGGACCTTTTCGCGCAAGGTCTGCATAAACGACATAGTATGGAACTCCTTCAGGAATGGTATTTGCCCGCCAGGGCCTGTAAAACGCAGGGAGGAATTGTGTCTCCCACATCCCCACCCAGTCTGTAGACTTCCTTGATCATTGACGAACTGATGAACGAGTAGCCCTCGCTGGTTGGAAGGAACATCGTCTCTATTTCCGGAGCAAGGTGACTGTTCATCAGGGACATGGAAAACTCGTACTCAAAATCACTGACAGCCCTGAGTCCCCGGATGATCACCCTGGCTCCGGTCTGGCGCACAAAATCTGTCAGCAGGCCGGAGAAAGTCCGGATCTCGACATTGGGCAGATCAGCCACCGAGGCGCGGACCAGCTCTGCCCGCTCGTCTGTGGAAAAGAGCATGTTTTTTCCGGAGTGTTCGGCAACAGCGACGATCAGGTGTTCAAAAATATTGGCTGCCCTGCGTGCAATGTCGAGATGACCGCAGGTTATGGGATCAAAACTGCCGGGGTAGACCGCCAGATGCCTGTGCATGATTCCTCCCCGCGCCGAATCCCGGCAACCAAGGACGAATTTCGCCAGGAACAGCAAGGCTGTTCAACAAAAAAATGCAGGCCCGCGACTGACCTGTCCGATGATGGAAGGTGGCAGCGGACTGAAGACGAGTGCGTGCTGCCCAGTCTGACGAGGGGGAAGAGATGACAGCTTCACGCTATGCCGAAGAGACCGCAAAACGGGGGGTGTACCTCGTAGCCGAAGCCGGGAGCAATCATAACGGAAGTTTGCGCGAGGCAAAACGGCTTGTCTCGCTGGCTGCCGAACACGGAGCGGATGCCGTCAAATTTCAGCTTTTTCGTGTTGAAACACTGATACAGCCAAGCATCCTGGGAGGGATGCTTGGGCTGAAGGAGGGCTGGACAGACGGTGTCAGAAAGCTTGAGTTCCAGCTTTCCTGGTTGCCGGTTCTCAAGCGGCTGGCTGACAGAGCGGGAATTGACTTTCTCTGTACCCCCTTTGATGAGGTGCGTCTGGCGGCACTGCTTGCAGTCAGTCCTCCGGCGATCAAGATTGCATCCGGAGATATCACGCATCACGGACTGCTGCGGAAGACAGCACAAAGCGGCTTGCCTGTCATTCTTTCGACTGGCGCCTCCACCGAAGAAGAAATTAAAGAGGCGGTTGCGATTACAGGGTACGACAAAACGGCCCTCCTGCAGTGTGTCATGCGCTACCCGGCGCATGGCTCAAGCTACAGCCCTGACACCTTGAGAATGCTTGCGAAATACGCCCCCGTTGTGGGAATTTCTGACCATACCGAGGGGTGTCTGGTAGCCGCCAGGGCCATCGGTGCCGGCGCCCTGATTGTCGAACGGCATTTTACCCGCAGACGAAGTCAAAAAGGTGCCGATCATGCCATGTCGACAGAGCCCGCTGGACTGGCGAGACTGAAGGAAGTCCTGCTTGAAAGCCTCAGGATGCGAA